>JBLNAC010000174.1:0-5349 GCA_050259155.1 Syntrophothermus sp. | reverse complement strand
GCAGGCACCTGGACGAGGGCCCATCCACCCCAGGCGGCGATCAGCAGCAGCGCCAGGCCGAGCCAGACCTCACCCGCGTAGCGCCTGTTCCCCACCGTGTGGGCGAGGACCGCCTTGGTGACGGTATTCGTCGTCAGCGCCGCCAGGACGGGGATCACCGCTTCGTGGGCGGAGATCTTCCCCGTCGACGCCAGGGAAGCCGCGGAGACCGCCGCCGACTGGGAATCGGCGAAGCCGGCGACCGCGGCGCTGAGGGTCACGCCCCTGCGCCCGAGGCTCTCGTTCAGGGCCCCCGCGACCACCAGCAGCAGCGAGATCGTGGCGGCGAGGATCAGCGCCGTCTTGAAGTCGAAGGCGCGGCCGCGCTCGAAGTGGTCGGGCGGGCGGGCGCGGAGCACCCTGGCCGCGACGACGGCCGAGTATCCGGCGGCGGCAACTCCAGCCAGGAGCAGCGGGACCGCCGACGCTCGCAGCGTCGCAGCGCTCGTCGCGCCGACCACTATCGCGAGCAGGACGACCGTCGCCACCGACGAGGCCACCGCGGCTCCCACCGCCGAGCGCAGCAGCTTCGGCTCGGCGACCGCCCGAGCCCCCATCGCCGCGACCGTCGCCGCGCTCGAGACGAAGCCGGAGATGAATCCGCTGACCAGGAGCCCGTAGCGCGGGCCGATCACCCGCAGGGCGACGTAGCCGGCTCCCTGGACCGCCATCACGATCACGACCAGCCGCCAGACGACCAGGGGATTGAAAGCTTCGTTCGGCCCCAGGCCTTCGTCGGGGAGCAGCGGCAGGACGATCAGGGCGGCGGCGGCCATCAGCAGCCCGTCGTGTATCTCCTGCTCGGAGAGCGTCTGGCGCGCGATCCGGTGGAAGCGCTCGCGATGGGCGAGGATCAGGGCCACGGCCACCCCCAGCGCCGCCGCCAATGCCATGTCCTGCTGGGCGAGCACCCCGAGGAGGAAGGTGACCATCAGCGCGACCTCGGTCGTCATCCCGGGGTCGTCGCGGTCGCTCTGCAGGTAGGCCGCGACGGCCGCGAGCCCGACGAAGGCGGCCACCACGACGACCACCGCCGTATGGCCCACGCGCTCCGCCAAGCCTCCCAGCAGGGCGACCAGCGCGAAGGTGCGGATGCCCGCCGGCCCGCGCGACGGCCCCCGGCCCTTGCGCCGCTCGCGCTCGACGCCGAGCATCAGGCCGATGCCGAGCGCGACCGCGAGCGGGAGGATGCTCCCGTGGAAGTCCAGCTCCGCGAGCGGCAAGGGCACGCCGAGAGTCTCCCGCTTCGCCGAGCCGCCGTCCAAGGTGGCCGAAGCTCGGTGAATCAGGTTGGCTGGACGGCCGCCCGCGTGATCGCCTCTGCGACCAGCTCCGGCCGCTGCTGGGGCAGCATGTGGCCGACGCCCTCGACGCGAACCGGGCTGGCACGGGGCAGGTCGCGGGCCACGCGATGCGCGTGGGCCGGGGTCGAGATCCGGTCGCGAGTGCCGAAGAGGACGGTCGCGGGCGCATCCACCGAGGCGAGGTCCGCCGCCATCGTCGGCAGCTCGGCGACGAGGGCCCGCTGCTCGGATGCGAAGCTCCTCCAGACGTCGTCGGCGCGCCAGCGGGCGGCGGTGGCCGCGATCTGCGCCGGCTCCAGCGCCGGCACGGCGGCGGCGGCCAGGCTCCGCGCCTGCGGCAGCGCGAGGCCCAGCCCGGCGAGCCTGAACCCGATCCAGGCGGCCGCGCCGCCGAGGCGCCGCCGCGCGAGCAGGCGATCCACCGGCCCGGGCGGCAGACCGGGAGCCAGGGGAGCGGCCAGGACGAGCGCCTGGACCCGCTCCGGGAAGCCGATCGCCATCGCCAGCGCCACACCCGTCCCCCAGCTGTGGCCGGCGAGGACGGCGGACTCGATGCCGAGGCGGTCGAGCAGCGCCACCAGGGCGGCGGCGTTGTCCCGGAAGCCGACCGCCCGGCCGCCGGTGCGGCCGTAGCCGGGGCGGTCGGGCGCTATCACGCGCAGCCGCCCGCGCAGCCGGCCCGTCACCGGGGTCCAGTCGTCGGCGCTGCCCGGCTGACCGTGCAGAAGCACTGCGGCCGGCCCCTCGCCGACGTCGATCGCGGACAGCTCCACCCGGCGATTCTGCCAGCGCCGGCCTCAGCTGAGCGGCCTGCGCACGAGCCCCGGGACCGGGACCGGCAGCTGGCCCTCGGCCCACATCGCCGCCAGGCCGGTGCGGGCGAAGCCGAGCGGGCGGCGCTCGTAGAGCAGGTACCGCGGCTGCCACCGCGGCGAGAACTTGGCGTTGAAGCGAAACAGGCTCTCGATCTGGAAGTACGGGTTGGCGAGCGTCACCAACCTCCCAAGCGTGCGCTCCACGAGCCCGCTCGGGCTCCGCAGCAGGCGGGCGAAGGCGGCGAAGTTGAGCGACATCTCCTCTATGCCGCGTTCGCGGAGCATCTCGATCGCGCTGACCACGAGGTACTCGGTCAGCCCATTGGGCGTGTCGAGGTCCCGCCGCATCAGCCCCAGCGAGACCGCCGGCCGGCCATAGCAGGGGACGAAGTGCAGGAAGCCCCGCGCCGCCCCCTCGGCGTCCCGCGCGACCACGACCAGGCACCCGGAGAGGTGCTCCCCGCGCAGCCCGTCGATCGCCATCGAGAAGCCGCGCTCGGGCTCCTCGCCGCGCCAGCGATCCGAGATCTCCTCGAGCTCGCGCAGCTCGCGATCGGAGAGCTCGTCCATGCGGCGCAGCACGGTCTCGAAGCCGGCCTTCCTGGCGCGGGTGACGGCTTGGCGCACCTTGCGGATCGGCCGTCCCTCCAGCGAGAACCCGGGCAGGTCGACGATCGCCTCGTCGCCGATGTAGAAGGAGGCGAGCCCGGCGCTGGCCGCCAGCTCGGCGAACTCCTCGCTGGCGCCGACCACGCCGATCGCCAGCCCGCGCGCCTCGGCGAAGCCGCAGAGCTCCGCCAGCAGGCCGGGCAGGGCGTCGCGGGGACCGATCGGATCGCCGGAGACGAGCAGCACCCCGGCCTCGATCCGGTAGCCGAGGAAGGCGCGTCGCGAGCTGTCGAAGAAATGGTGCTTGTCGGCGCGCAGCTTGAAGAAGCTGAGCGTGTCGGTCCCATGGCGCTCGACGATCTCGCGCGCCAGCGGCCGCAGCTCCGCCGGCGGCAGCCCGCGCGGGGCGGCCAGGGGCCGGAACAGCAGCCAGGCCACGCTCAGCGCGGCACCCGCCCAGAGCAGACCGAGGGTGACCGGGAGCCACTCGAAGGGATCGCGGTAGTGGATCGGCGGGGTCGAGAGGGTCAGCGTCGCCCCGAGCTGCGCGAGGGCGCGGCCCGGCGTGAGCGGGACCGTCCCCCAATGCGAGGCGGCCGCCACGGTCACCAGGCTCGTCGCTAGGACGCCGGCAATCACCGTCAGGCTGCGCGCGACGGGCCCGCGCCAGCCGGGCGCCCCGTGGACGACGTGGAAGGCGTCGCGCCCCCAGAGCAGCAGCACGGCCAGGCCCCAGCAGGCAAGCGCCTCCTCGACGTCCAGCCCCTTGAGCAGGTTGAGCGCGCCGGCGACCGCGAGGATCGCCACGGCAAGCGCCCAGGCGCGGCGGCGGCGGCGGACCAGGTAGAGGCCGAGGATGATCAGCGAGATGCCGGCCGAGAGCGCCAGCGCATGCGCCGCCACGGGGACTTCGCGGGGCAGGAGCTGGAGCAGCAGCTGCATCCGCGACCTCACCCCCGGGGTCAGCGCCGAGGCGACGTTGACGAGGCCCATCGCGGCGGTGCAGGCGCCGGCGAGGGGGGCGAGCCAGTGGGCGCTGCTGCGGCTGCGCAGGGGCGTCGGGAGCCGGTGAGCCCCCAGGCTCCACGCCGCCGTGTCGCGCAGGGGCGGGAAGAGGTCACGCCAGTCCTTCCACACGAGCCAGGCCCCGAGCCCCGCCGCCGCCAGCGCCGGCGCCAGCGGCCAGCCGAGGGCCAGCATCAGCGCAGCGGCGGCCGCCAGCGCGATCCCGGCATAGCACTCGTGGACCCGGCACCCGAGGACGTACAACCGCGGGCCGAGCTCATGGCGTTCAAGGCGAAGCAAGGCGGCGCGGATCGTTACGGGACTTCCTAAGCGCCCCCTAACGGCCGCCTGAGAGGGTGCTCACGCATCCTCCGCTCGGTGCCCGCCCCAGACGCCCCCAGACGCGCGCGAGCCAGGATGCGGCCGGCCGCGGTCGAAGGGCCCCGTAGGCTCGCTTCTCGTGGCACGGGATTCCCGGACACCCGCTCGCGGCGCCGGCGAGAACCGCCGGGAAGTGGGAGGGCGCGCGGCGGGCCAGGGCGGCGACCACCTCAAGGCCGGGCAGCTTGGCACGGCGGACGTCACCGCCTCCACGGTGGCGAACATCGGGCCGGGGATCGACTTCTACTTCGCCTTCGGGGTGATCGCGATCACCGCCGGCGTCGCCGCCCCGCTGACGATCCTCGCCGGAGGCCTGGCCGTTGCCCTGCTCGCCTTCACGGTCGCGGAGTTCACCAAGGCCGAGCCCTCCGCGGGCAGCTTCATCACCTTCGTCGAGACCTCACTGGGTCCGAGGGCCGGTGTCGTCACAGCCCTCCTGGTCGCGGTCGGCTACAGCGTGGCCATCGCCGGGGTGTTCACGATGTCAGGTGGGATGGTGGCGCTGACCATCGCCCATTACACATCGTTGAGCCCGCCCTGGGAGCCGCTGACCCTGCTGTTCACGATCGGCGCCATCTGGCTGACGGTGCGCGGCGTCAGGCTCTCGACCACTGCGGTGGGCCTGGCCGTCCTGATGCAGGTGGCGATCATGCTGATCGTCTGCGTCACCGTCCTCATCGACCAGCGCGACCGGCTCTCGGATATGCCGTTCTCCTGGGCGCACCTCAGCGGCGGGCTGGCCGGCCTCTCGGCGGGCTTCCCACTCGCCCTCTACATGTTCATCGGCTGGGAGAACGGCGCGGCGCTCGCCGAGGAGAGCCGGGATCCGAGGCGCACCGTCCCGAGGGCGCTCTACATATCGGTCGCCTTCGCCACCGCCCTCTTCGTCTTCTTCGCCTATGCGACGGTCACCGGCTTCAACTACGACGTCTCCTCCATCGGCCGCTCATCGGTCCCGTTCCTGACGGTCGCCGACGAATATCTCGGCGGAGCGGCCGCGCTGGCCTGGGTCGCGGGCATCGTGTCCGTCCTCGCCACCCTGGTCGCCGCCGCGAACTCCCAGTCGCGCATGCTCTTCGACGGCGGCCGCTCGGGGCTTCTCCCGGCGTGGTTCGGACACGTCCGCGCACCGGCCGACACACCGGTGAATGCGCTGCTCGGCATGGCCGGCGTCGGACTCGGGATCATCGGGATCT
>JBLNAC010000173.1:0-4116 GCA_050259155.1 Syntrophothermus sp. | reverse complement strand
CAGCCGGGCGCCGGCGTCGTCGGATTCGAGCGACTCCACGGTGCCGACGTCCTGGATCAGACCGGTGAACAAATCACCACTCCTTGAAGATCGCGGTCACGAGGACATCGTCGCCCACCTGCTCGAAGGACGACGTGAGGGCGGTGCGACGCGGCGGGTCCCCCGTGGGGGCGCCCCGGCGCGGCGGGTCCTGCCCCCGAGGGGGACCCCTGCGGGCGGGGGCTTCGCCTCCGTTCTCGTGCTGCCCCTCGGGGCCACCCCCCGCGAGGGATGCGCTCGGGCGACCCAGCAGCACGGGGGCGATGAAGGTTCGGGAGGCGTCGACCTGATCGGCGGTGAGGAAGCTTGTCGCGAGGGACCGGCCTCCCTCGAGGAAGAGCGAGGTGATGCCGCGGTCGCCGAGGGCGCGGAGGGCTTCGGTGACTCGGTCGGCCGCGGTGGCGGCGGCCACCGTGAGGAGCTCGACGCCCGCCTGCTCGAGGGCTTCGGTGCGGGCTCGGGGTGCGTCGGAGGCGACGACAACCAGCAGCGGGGAGACGTCGAGGGTCGCGAGCAGCCGGCTGTCGAGCGGCACGCGGGCGTGGGAGTCGAAGACGACGCGGAGGGGCTGGCGCGGGTCGATTCCCTCCGGGCGGGCGGTGAGCAGGGGGTCGTCGGCGAGCACGGTGCCGATCCCGGCTGCGATCGCGTCCGATTCGGCCCGCCAGCGGTGGACCAGGGCGCGGCTCCGGGGGCCGGAGATCCAGGGGCCCTCGCCGGAGGCGGTGCGGGTCTGGCCGTCGAGCGACATCGCCAGCTTCAGGGTCACCAGCGGCAGGCCGGAGCGGGCGTGCTTGCGGAAGGGCTGGTTCAGCCGCCGCGCCGCCGCCGCCTCGGCCCCGGCGGCGAGCTGGACCTCGACGCCGCCGTCGCGGAGCATTCCCGGCCCCCGTCCGGACGCCTTCTCGCTCGGGTCCTCCGAGGCGACGACGACGCGGCCGATCCCCGCCTCGAGGATCGCGTCCACGCAGGGCGGCTGACGCCCCTCGTGCGCGCAGGGCTCGAGCGTGACGTACATGGTCGCCCCGGCCGGATCCTCGCCCCGGGCGGCGCAGTCGGCGAGCGCGGCCCGCTCTGCGTGAAGGTCCCCGAGCCTGGCGTGGAACCCCTCGCCGATGACCTGTCCGCGCTTCACGATCACGGCACCGACCAGTGGATTCGGGCTGACCCGCCCCCTTCCGCGCTCCGCCAGCTCCAGCGCGCGCCTGAGGTGGGCATCGTCCACGCTTGTCACCCGGGAGCTCATGAGCGGCTTGACTGACTCGTCAATCAGAGCGGGATTCTACGCCCCACGCGCGGGTGGCCACGGGGGAGGGGCCGAGAACGGAGATACTTCCCCGCGCGCAGGCCCCTCCCTCGGGGACAGGACCCGCGCGCAGGCGGCGCAAAATACTCTGATCGACCCGGTCCGAAAGTGAAGCTGATCATCCAAATCCCCTGCCTCAACGAGGAGGCGACGCTGCCGGCGACCATCGCCGACCTCCCCCGCAGCGTCGACGGCTTCGACGCGGTCGAGCTGCTGGTGATCGACGACGGCTCGACCGACCGCACCGTGGCCGTGGCGCGGGAGTGCGGCGTCGAGCATATCGTCCGCCTGACCAACCACAAGGGGCTCGCGGCGGGGTTCCAGGCAGGCCTCGACGCCTGCCTCAAGCTCGGGGCGGACGTGATCGTCAACACCGACGCCGACAACCAGTACAGCGGCGCCGACGTCGCCAAGCTGGTCGGGCCGATCCTCGCCGGCGAGGCCGACATGGTCGTCGGCGACCGCCAGGTGGCGACGATCGAGCACTTCTCCGGCCCGAAGAAGGCGCTGCAGCGGGTCGGCAGCTGGGTGGTGCGGCGCCTGTCGGAGACGGAGGTCACCGACACCACCTCCGGGTTCCGCGCCTACAACCGCGAGGCGGCGCTGGGCCTGCTCGTCGTCGACAACTTCACCTACACGCTCGAGAGCCTGATCCAGGCCGGAAAGATGCTGGTCGCCATCGACGAGGTGCCCGTCGCGACCAACCCGAAGATGCGCGAGTCGCGCCTGTTCCCGTCGACCGGCGCCTACGTGCGCCGCAACGCCCCGGCCCTGCTGCGGATCTACGCGCGCTACGAGCCGCTGCGCGCCTTCCTCGCCGCGGCGCTGCTCGTGCTCGTGCTCGCGATCGCCGCCTGGATGCCCTTCCTGATCGACTGGATCCTCAACGGGGACTCGACCGGCCACATCCAGTCGCTGATCCTCGGCGCGGTCCTCTTCATCGCCGCCGTGCAGCTCTTCGCGCTCGGCGTGATCGGCGATCTGCTGGCCGGCCAGCGGGTGATGACCCAGCGCGTGTTCGAGCGCGTGCGCCGCGTCGAGCTCGCGCTCGGGGTCGAGCCCTCCCACTACGAGCCCGGCCAGAGGAAAGCCGAGTGAGCGGGCGGGGCGCGCAGCCCGCAAGCTCGACCGACTACGGCAAGACGGCGAGCTTCCTCGCCGTGGGCGTGGGCCTGACCGGCCTCATCACCTACGCCTACTTCCTGATCGCCTCGCACGTCCTCTCGAAGCCTGACTACGGGCAGATCACGGTGCTCTGGTCGGCGGTCTTCATCACGATCTCGACCCTCTACCGGCCGATCGAACAGCTGCTGTCGCGCCACATCTCCGAGCGCCGCGTGAAGGCGCAGCCGATCGGGCAGCCGATGCAGGTCGCCGCGACGATCCAGCTCGGCCTCTCGCTGATCTTCGCCGTTCTGGCGCTCGCCCTGCGGGGCCCGATCCAGGACGAACTGCTGGAGGGCAACGAAGCGCTGTACTGGGTCTTCTTCTCATCGGTCCTCTTCTACGCCGCCAGCTACTTCGCCCGGGGCTTCCTCGCCGGCGAGCAGCGCTTCGGGCTGTTCGTCGCGCTGATCCTCTCCGAATCGTGCTTTCGCACGCTCTTCGCCGTCCTCGTCGCGATCGGCATCCTGACCGGGCAGTCGGCGGTCGCGATCGGGATCACCGCGGCCCCGGCGCTGAGCCTCATGGTCGTGCCCTTCGCCTTCCTCCGCCGCGCCCAGAGGGAGAGGCAAGCCGCGCCCGACGTGCCCAGAGCCAAAGCGGAGGACTTCTCCTTCAGGTCGGGCGGCGGCTTCGCGGCGGCGGTGCTGCTGATCATGTTCAGCGAACAGGTCTTCCTCAACGTCGGCCCGCTGGCGACCCGCGCGCTCCAGGGCGCGGCCGCCGCCGGCTTCATCTTCAACGTGCTGATGCTGGCGCGGGCGCCCCTGCAGCTGTTCCAGTCGGTCTCGACCAGCATCCTGCCGCACCTGACGACCCTGCACGCCGCCGGCGACGCCGAGAGCGACCGCCAGTTCCACCACACGGTGCGGATGGTGCTGCTGGGGATCGCCGCCTTCACCGCTGTGGTCGTCGTCGTCGTCCTGCTCGCGGGGCCGCAGCTGATGCAGCTCGCCTTCTCGAAGAAGTTCACCTACGACCGCGAGGGCCTGCTGCTCGTCTCGGTCGGGATGGGCCTCTATCTCGCCTCGGTCACGGTCAACCAGGCGTGCATCGCCCAGGGCCAGGTGCGGCGGGCCGCGGTGCGCTGGATCAGCTGCGCCCTCCTCTACATCGCCTGGAACTTCGTGCCGATCGTGAGCAACGAGTTCCGGCGGGTCGAGATCGGGTTCCTGCTCGCCGCGGGCGTGCTTCTCGCGCTCCTCTACTACGTCTACCGCCGGCCGCGGGAGCGGGCGGAGGACGTGCCGGAGCCCGGCTCGGGCGAGGAGCTCGAGGCGCGGCTGGCGATGCTCGACGAGCAGGTCTGAGCCGCGGTGCGAGGTCCGCGACCGGCCCGAGCGCCTCAGACGGCGCCGGCGGCGGCTGCGATCTCGCGGTAGGCCTCGGCGGGATCCGGGGCGCCGAAGATCGCCGATCCGGCGACGAAGAGCGAGGCGCCGGCGGCGGCGGCCGGACCCGCGGTCTGCGCGTCGATGCCGCCGTCGACCTCGATCCTGCCGCCGCCGACGAGCGCCGCCAGGCGCTCGACCTTCCCGGGCGAGGAGGCGATGAAGGACTGACCGCCCCAGCCGGGATTGACGGTCATGCAGAGGACGAGGTCGGCC
>JBLNAC010000172.1:0-5647 GCA_050259155.1 Syntrophothermus sp. | reverse complement strand
CATGCACGCCTGGATGACGCGCCCTGCACACTTCGCGGCTCGGCGTCCTCGGGCTTGCCTTTCCCCCCCGGCAAAGGCTGCGCCCTGCGTCCTTGATCCGCTCGGCCGGGCGCGTCCCCAGTCACACCTCGCCGTGGAATCAACCATCTAGGGGGTCGGATGGCCGCCGAGCACATGATCGACGTCGAGGTCCTCACCCCCGAGGGCGAGGTCTTCAACGGCGAAGCGCGCCAGGTCTCGACCCGGACCGAGGTCGGCGAGATCGGGATCCTCGCCAACCACACGCCGATCCTGGCGGCGCTGCGCCCGACCGAGCTGCGGCTGAAGGTCTCCGACACCGAGACCAGGAGCTACGCCCAGGCCCACGGCTGGCTGCAGGTCTATGGCAACCGCGCCCGACTGCTGCTCGAGGAGGCGATCCCTCCTGAGGAGCTGGACCCCGGGACGCTGAGAGAGCAGCTCTCGGACGCCGAGCGGCGCGTCGCGGAGAGCGAGGAGGGGAGCGCAGAGCACGCGCGGGCGGAGAAAGACCGCGACCGGGCGGAAGCGTTCCTCTCGCTGGCCGGCTAGGCGTCGATGAGCGACGAGCTCGTCGCCCTCGCCCAGCGGCTGATCGGATACGACACCTCTGAGCCCGAAGCGATCTCCGAGGCGGCGGGTTTCGTCAAGGGATGGCTGGAGGCACGCGGGATAGAGGCCGAGCGCGACCACGTGCGCGGGCGGCCGGTGATCAGGGCCGAGGTCGGTCCCGGATCGGCGCCGACGATCGTGCTCGAGGGCCACGTCGACGTCGTGCCCGGCCACCCGGAGCAGTTCCAGCCCCGCCTCGAGGGCGATCGGCTGTTCGGCCGGGGCGCCTACGACATGAAGGGGGCGCTGGCGGCGATGATGGTCGTCACCGCGGCGATGCAGGGGCAGGACCGGGTCCGGGTGCGGCTGGGCATCGTCGGCGACGAGGAGTCCGAGGAGGGGGACGAGCGAGGCTGCGACCACCTCGTCGACAGCGGCTTCCTGGGCGACTTCGCGATCACCGGCGAGCCGACCGACCTGCACATCGGCATCGAGGCCAAGGGCGTGCTGGCCCTGCGGCTGGAGGTGGGCGGCAGGGCCGCCCACGGCGCGACGCCCTGGCTCGGCGACAACGCCGTCCTCAACGCGATCGACGTTTTTCGGACGATCGAGTCGCTACCGTTTGCCAGACACAGCTCGGAGCTGTTCGACCGCCCCTCGATCAACCTCGGTCGGATCTGGGGCGGAGACGCTCTGAACAAGGTGCCGGACCGATGCGTGATCGACGTCGACATTCGCTACCTGCCGGGTCAGGATCCGGCCGCGATCCTCGCGGAGGTGGCGGCGATCCCGCTCGTCTCGGCGACGGCGCTGCTCACCCGCCCGCCGGCGACCGTCGATCGCGACTCGCCCTTCGTCCGCGAGCTGCGCGAGGCCGCGGCCGCCCACCATCACGGCGATCCGATGAGCGTCGGCCGCGACGGGGCCTCGGACGCGGTCTCGTTCCTGCGGGCCGGGGTGCCTGCCGTCGAGTTCGGCCCGGTGGGGGAGGGCCATCACGGGCCCGAGGAGTGGGTGTCGATCTCCTCGCTGCACGGCTACCGGCAGGCGCTCGAATCCTTCCTGCGGGCGATCCCGGGACGTCTCGACGATGACTGAGCAGCAGCTGCCGGGCTGGGATCCGAAGAAGCCGCCGCCCGAGGGGGACCCGGAGCCGCCGCCCAGGAAGAAGCGCTACTGGTGGCGGTTCACGCTGGCCTCCTTGATCATCGTCGCCGTCTCGGCCGCGGCGACGGCAACTGGCGTCCTCCTCTACGTCGAAAGCATCGCCAAGGCGATCGGCCACAACGACAGGTTCCACGAAAAACTCCAGCGGGCGCTCGCGCAGATCGAACCCGGAGAACCGCAGACGATCCTAATCCTCGGCTCCGACAAACGCGCCGGGGCCGAATTCGAAGAAGACCCGGGCCGCTCGGACACGACGATCCTCCTCCGCATCGACCCCGAACAGAACCGGATCGCGGTGATGTCGATCCCGCGCGACCTCAAGGTCGAAATCCCGGGCGTGGGGACGGAAAAGTTCAACGCGGCCTACAGCTACGGAGGGCCGAAGCTCACCCTGCAGGTGGTCAAGGAACTGACAGGGCTGAAGGTCAACCACGTCGTCAACGTGGACTTCCTCGGCTTCGTCCGGGCGGTCGACGCGATCGGCTGCGTCTATGTAGACGTCGACCGGCGCTACTACCACTCGAACGTCGGAGTCCCGCCGGCGGAACAGTATTCGGAAATCAACATCCAGCCCGGCTACCAGCTGCTCTGCGGGAAGAAAGCGCTGGAGTACGTGCGCTACCGGCACACCGACACCGACATCGTGCGCTCGGCCCGGCAGCAGGCCTTCATCAGCGACGCGCGGCACCAGGTCTCGCTCAACGACCTCCTGTTCGACCAGTCGCACCTGATCGACATCTTCGCCGAATACACCACCTCCGACATCAGCTCCAAGGAGGAACTGCTCGAAGTGCTGAAACTGGGGGTCGCGGCGCGCAACGCCTCGATCGACCAGATCCACTTCCCCGCCGAACTCGGCCCGAGCTACGTCTACGCCTCGAGCGAAGCGATACACGGCGCGGTCGAAGAATTCCTCGGCGAAACCAGCTCCGGGTCGAGCAAGTTCCCGGAACGGAAACAGGCGTCGAAGGCGGGCGGGAAGAAGAAGAAGGGAGAAGCGAAGCCGTCCAAGCGGCGCAAGAAGAAGCCGCTGGTCGAACCGGCGCCGCCGGGCAGCGACGGCCTCGTGCCGGCCCGCGAAGCCGGCGAGGCCGAGGCGAAGATCGTCGCCCGCAAGGTCGGCGGGAGCTTCCCGGTCTTCTATCCGACCCGCCTGCCCCCGGGTGCCGGCTATGTCGAAAGCGACCCCTACGAACACATCCAGGACCCGCGCGTCTATCACCTCAGGGACGGGAACGGCCAGGGCGAACGGCATTCCGCGTACCGGATGGTCGCCGATTTCCAGGCCGCATACGAACTCGCCTACTTCGGGATCCAGGGGATCCGCGGCTGGCCCGACCCGCCGATCCTCGAAAACCCGAGCGAAACCCGGACGATCAACGGGCGCGAATACGAGATCTTCGTCGAGGGCGAACACGTCAAGCTGGTCGCCTGGCACCGCGGCGACAACACTTACTGGGTGTCGAACAGCCTGCAGCAGTCGCTGACCAACGACCAGATGCTCGGGATCGCCCGCTCCGCCCACGTGATCCTGCCCGAGCGCAGGCACAAGCCCAGGAAGGGCGGCGGGGGGTGAGCGGCGAGCGCCCCGCGGTGGGAGTGGTGGGGGTCGGCTGGGTCGGCCTCGTCAGCGCCGTCTGCTTCGCCGAGCTCGGCCACCGGGTCGTCGCCCGCGACATCGTCCCCGCCAAGCTCGCGTCGCTGGCGCGCGGCGAGACCACGATCCACGAGCCTGGCCTCGAGGCGATGCTGCGGCGCAACCTGGAGCGAATCACCTTCACCACCGAGCTCGACGACCTGCTGGAGCGCGCACGGCTGCTCTTCGTCTGCGTCGACACGCCGCCGACCCACTCTGGCGACGCCGACCTCTCGCGTGTCCGCGCCGTCGTCGAGGAGCTCCCCGAGGGGTCCGACCACGTCCTCGTGATGAAGAGCACGGTCCCGGCCGGGACGGGTGCCTCGATCCGTCGCGACCGGCCGGGCCTCGCCTACGTCTCCTGCCCCGAGTTCCTCAAGGAGGGCTCCGCGGTCGAGGACTTCATGCAGCCCGACCGGGTCGTGATCGGCGCCGACCCGGGCGACGAGGAGGCCGCCGCTGCGGTCGAGGAGCTCTACCGCCCCCTGGGGGGCGAGATCCTGCGCACGGACGTCGCCTCAGCGGAGATGATCAAGCTCGCCTCCAACGCCTTCCTGGCGACGAAGATCTCCTTCATCAACGAGATCGCCAACGTCTGCGAGGAGGTCGGCGCCGACGTCGGCGAGGTCGCCCGCGGCATGGGTCTCGACCGGCGCATCGGCCCCGCCTTCCTGCGCGCCGGGATCGGCTATGGGGGCAGCTGCTTTCCGAAGGACGTCTCGGCGCTGAAGATGCTCGCCGGCAACTCCGGCTACCACTTCCAGCTGCTGAACGCGGTGATCGAGGTGAACGAGCTGCAGAAGCGGCGGGTCGTCGGCAAGCTGGCGAAGCACCTGGGCTCGCTCCTCGGCAAGCGGGTCGCGCTCCTCGGCCTCGCGTTCAAGCCCGACACCGACGACATGCGCGAGGCCTCGAGCCTGGTGCTGGCGGCGCGGCTCCAGGGTGAGGGGGCGCAGGTGGTCGCCTACGACCCGGTCGCGGCCGGGACCGCGGGCGAGATCCTCTCCACGGTGACCATGTCCGACTCGGCCCTGGCCGCGCTCGAGGGCGCCGACGCCGCCGTACTGGTCACCGAGTGGCCGGAGTTCGCGGAGCTGGACTGGGCAGACGCCGCGGCGAGGATGGCGCGCCCGCTGATCGTCGACGGCCGCAACTTCCTCGACCCCGGAGTCCTGCGCCGGGCGGGGTTCGAGTACGAGGGCATCGGCAAGCCGGCCGCCTCGATGGAGCCGATCGGAGATCGCCCCTAAGCACGGGCGTCCGGGGCATGCAGGCAATAGTGCTCGTCGGCGGCGAGGGGACGCGCCTCCGCCCCCTCACCGATTCGGTGCCGAAGCCTGCCCTGACGCTCGTCGATCGACCGTTCCTCGCGTACATGGTCGAGTGGCTGGCCGCCCACGGGGTGAGCGAGGTGGTGCTGGCCTGCGGCTTCCTTCCCGACGTCCTGCGCGCCGCGCTGGGTGCCGACGCGCACGACGGGACGGCGCTCACCTACCTCGTCGAGCCGGACCGCCGCGGCACTGCCGGCGCGGTGCGGTTCGCCGCCGAGGAGCTCGGCGACCGGCTCGGGGAGCGGTTCCTGGCCCTCAACGGCGACGTCCTCTGCGACCTCGACCTGACCGCTCTGATCGGCGCCCACGCCGAACGCGGGGCGCAGGCGACCATCGCCCTCTACCCGGTCGAGGACTCGGCCCCCTATGGTCTGGTCGAATGCGACGCCGACGGCGCCGTGCTCGCGTTCCGGGAGAAGACCGGCGAGCCGGTGCCAGGTGAGATCAACGCCGGCGCCTACGTCCTCGAGCGCTCCGTCCTCGACCTGATCCCGCCCGGCCGCGAGGTCTCGATCGAGCGCGAGGTGTTCCCGCTGCTGGTCGGCGAGCGGCTGCACGCGCTGCGCCTCGACGGCTACTGGATGGACATCGGCACCCCGGAGCGGTACCTGCAGGCGACGTGGGACATCCTCGAGGGGCGGGTGAGGACGCGGGTGCGGCCGACGGCCCCCGGGATGCTCGTCGATCCCCGCGCGGAGGTCGCGCCGGGCGCAAGGCTGGGGCCGCGGGCCGTCGTCTCCGCAGGCTGCCGGCTCGAGCCGGGCTCCGATTTGGCCGGATCGGTCCTGCTGGAGGGCTGCGAGGTCGGCGCCGGCGCCCGGGTCCGCGACTCGATCCTCGCCCCGGGCGCTAGGGTTGCCGCCGGGGCGACGCTCGAGTGTGCCGTCGTGGGACGGGATCGGACGGTGCCCGCGGCTTGACCATGATCGACGACGTTCTCGGC
>JBLNAC010000171.1:0-8155 GCA_050259155.1 Syntrophothermus sp. | reverse complement strand
CCGCGCCAACGATCCGGCCCACCGACTACCTCGCGATCGACCGCCTCCTCTCCGACGAAGAGCGCGACATGCGAGACGCCGTCCGCGCCTTCGTCCAGGACCGGGTCGTGCCCCACGTCGGCGAGTGGTTCGAGGAGGCGACGATCCCGCGCGAGCTCGCCCTCGAGCTCGGCAGGCTGAACGTCCTCGGCATGCACCTCTCCGGCTACGGCTGCGCCGGCGCCTCGGCCACCGCCTACGGCCTCGCCTGCATGGAGCTCGAGGCCGGCGACTCGGGCGTCCGCAGCCTCGTCTCCGTGCAGGGCTCGCTGGCGATGTTCGCGATCTGGCGCTGGGGTTCGGAGGAGCAGAAGCAGGAGTGGCTGCCGCGGATGGCCGCCGGGGAGGCGATCGGGTGCTTCGGCCTGACCGAGCCCGACGCCGGCTCGGATCCCGGCTCGATGCGGACCCGCGCCCGCCGCGACGGCGACGACTGGGTGCTCCACGGCCAGAAGATGTGGATCACCAACGGCTCGATCGCCGACGTCGCCGTGGTCTGGGCGCATACCGACGAGGGCGTCCGCGGCTTCCTCGTGCCGAAGGACGCCAAGGGGTTCACGACCCAGGACATCCACCGCAAGCTGAGCCTGCGCGCATCGATCACCTCGGAGCTGCTGCTCGACGACGTGCGCCTCCCCGCCGACTCCGTCCTGCCCGAGGTCGCCTCGCTCAAAGGCCCGCTCTCCTGCCTCAACGAGGCGCGCTACGGGATCGTCTGGGGCGCCGCCGGCGCCGCCCGCGCCTGCTACGAAGCGGCCCTCTCCTACAGCACCGAGCGGGTCCAGTTCGGTCGTCCCATCGGCTCCTTCCAGATCCAGCAGCAGAAGCTGGCCAACATGGCCCTGGAGGTCAACCGGGCGACGCTGCTGGCGCTGCATCTGGGCCGGATGAAGGACGACGGCGTGCTGGCGCCCGAGCACGTCAGCATGGGCAAGCTCGGCAATGTCAACGCCGCGCTGGAGGTCGCCCGCACCGCGCGCCAGGTGCTCGGCGCCAACGGCGTCACGCTCGAGTACCCCGTGATCCGCCACATGAACAACCTCGAGTCGGTCGTCACCTACGAGGGGACCGCCGACGTCCACGCCCTCGTCGTCGGCGGCGCCGTGACCGGCATCCAGGCGTTCCGATGATGGACGGGAAGATCGAGCGCGTCGGAGTCGTCGGCGGCGGCATCATGGGCGCCGGGATCGCCGAGGTCTGCGTCCGCTCGGGCCTCGACGTGCAACTGGTCGAGGCGAACGAGGCCGCGGCCGCCGCCGCCCGCGAGCGGGTCGGCGCATCGCTGGACAAGGCGGTCTCGCGCTCGAAGATCGAGGCCGAGGACGCCGCCGCGGCGCTCGAGCGACTCAGCGTGGGCGTCGACGTCGCAGCGCTGGAGGACCGCTCGGTCGTGATCGAGGCGGTGGTCGAGTCGCGCGAGGTCAAGCTCGGCGTTTTCGCCCGACTCGCCGAGGTCGTCGCCGACCCCGAGGCGATCCTCGCCTCCAACACCTCCTCGATCCCGATCGTCGAGCTCGCCGCCGCCGCCGGTCCCCGCGGCGACCACGTGCTCGGCCTCCATTTCTTCAATCCGGTCCCGGTCCTGTCCCTGGTGGAGATCATCCCCTCGCTGCTGACGGCGCCGCAGGTGGTCGAGCGAACCACCGAGTTCGCCGTCGAGCGGCTCGCCAAGGACCCGATCGTCGCCCCGGACCGCGCCGGCTTCACGGTCAATGCACTGCTGATCCCCTACCTGCTGTCCGCGATCCGCATGTTCGAACAGGGCCTGGCGAGCGCCGAGGACATCGACAAGGGGATGATCGAGGGCTGCGCCCACCCGATGGGCCCCCTGGCGCTTGCCGACCTGATCGGCCTGGACACGGTCATGGGGGTCGCCGAGACGCTCTACGCCGAGCACCGCGAGCAGCTCTTCGCGCCACCGCCGCTGCTGAAGAGGCTGGTGGCCGCCAACCTCCTCGGCCGCAAGAGCGGGCGAGGCCTTTACAGCTATGAATGAGCTCGCCACGGCGCCCACCCGCCGCGCCCCCGACACCGCCGGCCAGCACGCGCTGGAAGGGCTCCGCCGAGCCATGGTCGAAGGCGAGCTGCGACCCGGCGACCGCGTGCGGCAGGAGGAGATCGCCGAGGGGCTGGGCGTCAGCCTCGCCCCCGTGCGCGAAGCCCTCGCGGTTCTGGAGCAGGAGGGGCAGGTCACCTACCTGCCGCGGCGGGGGTACTTCGTCGCCGAGCTCGACCTGCGGGAAATGACCGAGATCTACGAGTTGAGAGCCCTGCTCGAGGAGCGGGCGGCACGGCGGGCGCTGCCGCTGCTCGACGAGGACGCCGTGCGGCGGATCGAGCTGGCGGCTCGCGACTGCGCCGACGCCGCCGCCGCCGGCGACGTCGCCGGCGAGCTGGAGGCGAACCGGCGCCTGCACCTCGCGATCCTCGGCTCCCCCGACCAGGTCCACACCCTGCGGCTGATCCGCCTGCTCTGGGACTCGACCGAAACCTACCGCGCCCTCTACTACAACTCGCCGCAGGGACGGGAGGAGTCGCTGCGGGCCCACGACGAGATCATCGAGGCGATCAGGGCGGGCGACGCCGACCGCCTCGTCGCCGAGCTGGACGCCCATCGCGGGCGCGCCTTGGAGCGGCTGGCGGTGATCCTCGCCTAGCGTCGGGGGACGGGACCGGCCTCAGGCGTCGAGGAAGATGTCCAGCTGGAGGTCGGCGGCGGCGGCGCCGTAGCCGTACTCGGAGAGGTCGGTGACCCCCTCCTCGGCGAGCACCTCGTCGTCGATGTAGAAGTTGCCGGTCGCCTCGCGGCTGGGGCGGGCGAGGATGGCGACGGCGGCATCGGCCATGATCTCCGGCCGGCGGGAGCGGGCCATCGCCTCGTCGCCGCCGAGCAGGTTCTGGACGGCGGCCGTGGCGATGATCGTCCGCGGCCACAGCGAGTTGGCGGCGATGCCGTCGTCCTTCAGCTCCTCGGCCAGGCCGAGGGTGACGAGGCTCATCCCGTACTTGGCGATCGTGTAGGCGAGGCTGGCCCCGGCCCAGCGCGGATTGAGGTTGATCGGAGGCGAGAGCGTGAGGATGTGCGGGTTCTCCGCCTCGCGCAGGTGCGGGATGCAGGTCTTGCTGAGCAGGAAGGCGCCGCGGCAGTTGATGTCCTGCATCAGGTCATAGCGCTTCATCGAGACGTCCGGCGTCCTGCTGAGGTCGATCGCGCTGGCGTTGTTGAGGCAGATGTCGATGCCGCCGAAGGTCTCGACGGTGCTCGCGACCGCGGCCTCGACGTTGGCGTCGTCACGGACGTCGCCGACGATCGGGAGCGCCCTGCCCCCGGCGGCCTCGATCTCCTCCGCCGCGGAGTAGATCGTGCCGGGCAGCTTCGGATGCGGCTCGGCCGTCTTCGCGAGCAGGGCGATGTTGGCGCCCTGCCTGGCCGCGGCGACGGCGATCGCGAGCCCGATCCCGCGGCTGCCGCCGGAGATGATCATCGTCTTGCCCGAGAGGCCGGCCATGCGGGCGCACGCTAACGCAAACAGGGCGGCCGCGTAGACTGGCGCGCCGATGGCGGCCCCCCACCTGATTCCGGCCTCCCGCTGATGCGGGTAGCGCTCCTCGCCGGCGGCACCGGCGGCGCCAAGCTCGCCGCCGGGTTCCAGGAGGAGATCGGCCCCGACCTCGCCGTGATCGCCAACACCGGCGACGACATCGAGGCGCTCGGGGTCCACGTCTCCCCCGATCCCGACCTGATCACCTACTGGCTCAGCGGCGAAATCGACGAGGAGCGCGGGTGGGGCATCCGCGAAGACGGCTTCACCGTGTTCGAGCGGATGAAGCAGCTCGGGGCGCCCGGCTGGTTCGGGCTCTCCGACCGCGACCTCGCCGCCTGCCTGTACCGGCGGCAGTTCCTCGAGGACGGCGGCCGCCCGACCGAAGCCCAGGCGCAGATCGTCCGCAGCCTCGGCGTCGAGGCCCGGGTCCTGCCGATGAGCGACGCGCCGGTGCGCACGAAGGTGATCACCGCCGCCGGACGGCGCGACCTGCAGGAATACCTGATCCTCGACGGCGGCCGGCCGCCGGTCCACGGGGTCGAGCTCGACGGGATCGGCGAGGCAAGGCCGACCCCCGAGGTTCTCGAGGCGCTGCGGAGCGCGGACGCGATCGTGGTCGGGCCCTCCAACCCGGTGATCAGCATCGGCCCGATCCTCGCCGTGCCCGGGATGCGAGAGGCGATCGCCGCCTCCCCCGCTCCGGTTGTCGCGGTCAGCCCCTACGTCGCCGGGGCGGTCGTCAAGGGCCCGACCGACCGCTTTATGGAGGCCGTCGGCCGGCCGCCGAGCGCGGCCGGGGTCGCGTCGCTCTACACCGGGCTGATCGACGCGATGGTCGTCGACGAGGGGGACCCGCAGCCGCCGCCGACCGCGATCCCGACCCTGTCGGTCCCGACGCTGATGGAGGGCGCTGCCGGCCGCGCCCGGCTCGCCCGCGTCGTCCTCGAATACGCGGAGACCCTGGCCGCGCCGTGAACGCGACCGCGGTGATCCCGGTCAAGCGCTTCGACGACGCCAAGCGGCGCCTCGCGACCGGGCTCGGCCCCGAGCAGCGCCGGCGGCTGATGGCGGCGATGGTCGAGGACGTGCTCGAGGCGATCCCGCTGGCGCGATCGATCGAGCGCACGATCGTCGTCACCGGCGACCGCCGGGCGGAGGAGCTCGCGGCCGACTGCGGCGCCGAGGTAGTCCCCGACCCCGGCCACACCGGTCACGTCCAGGCGGCCCTGGCGGGCATCGCGCGGGCCGAAGTCGAGGGCGCCGGCTGCGTCGCCCTGCTCCCCGGCGACTGCCCGCTGCTGGACCCGCGCGAGCTCGACGGGCTCCTCGCCGGGCTGCCGACGCCGTTCGTGGCGATCGTCCCCGACCGCCACGGCACCGGAACAAACGCCCTCGTGCTCAACCCCCCCGGCGCGATCGTCCCCGCCTTCGGCGAGGGCAGCTGCGCCCGTCACGTCGAGCTCGCGCGCGCAGCCGGGATCCCGTTCGAAGTCGCCGAGGTCGCCTCGCTCGGCCTCGACCTCGACACCCCCGCCGACCTGGTCGCGCTGACCCGGGAGCTGACCGCGCGCCCGGGTCGCGCCCGCCGCACCGCCCGGGTGCTCGGCATATGACCGAGCTTCGGGTGCTGGCGGTCGAGGGGCTGCCCGAGATCGAGGAGGGGGCGCCGCTCGGAGCCCTGATCGCCGCTCGGGCGGAGCTCAAGGACGGCGACGTCGTCGTCGTCTCGCAGAAGGTCGTCTCCAAGGCCGAGGGACGGGTGCGCGGGCTCGCCTCGGTGAGCCCCGGCGCGGAAGCGCGCCGGCTCGCCGCCGAGGTCGGCAAGGACCCGGCCCTGGTGGAGCTGATCCTCGCCGAGTCGGCGGCGGTGCTCCGCGCCGAGCGCGGCCACCTGATCGTCGAGACCAACCAGGGCCTCGTCTGCGCCAACGCGGGGATCGACGCCTCCAACCTGCCCGCCGACGGGACCGTCTGCCTCCTGCCCGCGGACCCCGACCACTCGGCGCGGCGCCTGCGGGCCGAGCTGGCCGCCGCGAGCGGCGCGCGGGTCGGCGTCGTCGTATCCGACAGCTTCGGCCGCGCCTGGCGCCTCGGCCAGGCCGAGGTCGCGATCGGCTGCGCGGGGCTGCGGCCGCTCGACGACTGGCGCGGGCGCGCGGACGCCGGGGGCCGTCTCCTGGAGGCGACCATGATCGCGATCGCCGACGAGGCGGCCGGCGCCGCGGACCTCGTCCGCGACAAGGCCAGCCGCGTCCCGGCCGCGGTCGTCCGCGGGCTCGGCCGGCACGTCGGCGACGACGACGGGCCCGGCGCGGCGGCGCTTCGCCGCCCGCCCGAGCAGGACCTCTTCCGCTAGCCGGTCGCGGCGAAGGCGTCGAGCGGATACGTCTCGACGACCTCGTAGAGCGTGGTTCGCTGCGCGGCCTCGCGGCCCGCGGAGCGGGCGGCGGCGATCAGCTGCTCGGGCTCCAGCCGGACCCCGTGACGGGAGCCGGCCATGCGGCTGATGTTCTCCTCCATCAGCGTGCCGCCGAGGTCGTTGACGCCCCACCGCAGGGCCTCCGTCGCGCCCGCGAGGCCCATCTTCACCCAGCTCGCCTGCAGGTTCGCGATCGTCTTCCCAAGTGCCAGGCGGAAGGCCGCGGTGTGCTTGAGGTTGTCGGCCATCGAGATCTCCTCGATCCCGTGCGTGCGGCCGAGCAGCGTGTTGAAGGGGATGAAGCTGAGCGGGACGAACTCGGTGATGCCGCCGGTCCGTTCCTGCAGCGCGCGGACGACGCGCATGTGGCGGGCCAGCTCGCGCGGCTCCTCGATGTGGCCGAACATCACGGTCGAGGTCGAGCGCAGCCCGGCGGCGTGGGCGGCTTCGATGATCTCGACCCAGCGGGCGGCGGGGAGCTTGTTGGGCGAGATGCGCTGGCGTACGCCGTCGTCGAGCACCTCGGCCGCGGTGCCCGGGGTCGAGCCGAGCCCGCACTCGAGCAGGTCTTCGAACACCTCGCGCGGGGCCAGGCCCGAGCGCTCGCACATGAAGTGGATCTCCATCGGCGAGTAGGCGTGCAGGTGGAGCTGCGGCGCAACTCGCTTCGCCAGCCGCAGCCAGCCGCCGTAGTCCTCGAGCGTCATCTCCGGGTGGATGCCGCCCTGCAGGCAGAGCTCGGTGGCGCCGAACTCGACCGCCTCCTCGATCCGCGCCGCGAAATCGGCCTCCGAGACCTCGTAGGCGTCGGGCGAGCGGCGCCCCTGGCCGAAGCCGCAGAAGGCGCATCCGACGGTGCAGACGTTGGTGAAGTTGATGTTGCGATTGACGACGAAGGTGACGGTCTCGCCGGCGAGCTCCGCCCGCAGCCCATCTGCGGCGGCGCGCATCTCCTCGATCACCTCCGGGCGCGTCTCGGCGAAGAGCGCGGTCAGCTCGTCCTCGGAGAGCGCCGCCCCCTCGCGGCCCTTGGCGATCGCCTCCGGCGCCAGGGCCGGGTCGATCTCCTCCCCGCCTCGCCGGCCCGAGCCCCGGCGCGGGATGAAGCTCCAGTACTTCAGCTTGACGACGTCGAGGACCCCCTGCTCCATCCACTCGGGGTCCATGTAGCGAGGGTAGACGCAGAGGCGCTCGGTCAGCGCGTAGCCGCGCGGCGCCAGCTCCTTGCGCACCTGATGCGGGCTGGGGAAGGGCTCCTCGGGGGAGATGTGGTCGCCGTTGGCCGAGAGGCCGCCGAGGTCGGTCGCCCCGGCTTCGACCAGCTCCGGCCACCACTCGCTCAGGTTCGGCGGCACCTGGATGCCCACCTCCGGCATCAGCCGCCGGCACTCGCCTATGAGCCGCTTGAGCTCCGCGATGGAAACAGGGTCCGCCCAGCTCGGCAGGGGCGGCTCCTGGGTCGAGGGGGCCGGCGGGGATACCTCTGGACGAGCCTCCCCGGCTGGTGCTCGGCCAGAGGCATACCCGGCGGCCCACCGCTCTCGAGATGCCGCGTCCGCGATATCGGCGACCTCGGCGCCGTAGTAGCGCGGGTGCGGGACGAAGTTCTGGATGATGATCTCCTGGAGGTGGCCGTAGCGCTCGTGCAGCTTCGCGATCGCTTCGAGAGACTGCACCCGGGACTCCTCGCTCTCGCCGATCCCGACCAGGATCCCCGAGGTGAACGGGATCCGCAGCTTCCCGGCGGCTTCGATCGTCGCCAGGCGCTGCGCCGGGTGCTTGGTCGGCGACCCGGCGTGCACAGTCGTGATCAGGCTCTCGTCGACCGACTCCAGCATCAGCCCCTGGGAGGCGGTCACCTCGCGCAACCGCGCCAGGTCCTCGGGATCAAGGACACCGATGTTCGTGTGGGGCAGCAGCCCCCGCTCCAGGGCTCGTTCGCAGGCCCAGGCGACGTAGCTGGTGAAGTCCTCGTGACCCCAGGCCAGGAGCCGTTCGGCGACGACCGGGTTGACCTCGGGCCGCTCGCCGGTCAGGACCAGCAGCTCCTTGGCGTTGCGCCGCACGGCCTGGTCGAGGATCCGCTCCACGTCCTCGGGAGCATGGAGGTGCGCCTGATGCGTGGCGAAGGCGCAGTACTTGCAGTAGCACC
>JBLNAC010000170.1:0-3383 GCA_050259155.1 Syntrophothermus sp. | reverse complement strand
CGGATCCGGCTGAGGGAAATGCAGGCCGGGCGTGAGCTGAGCTGCGAGGAGGTGACCCGGGCGTTGTCGGACGCCGACGGGCGGGTCCCCCGGCGGCGGGACGTCAGAGCCCACCTGCGCGCCTGCCCCGCCTGTCGTGCCTTCGGCGAGGAAATCGGACTCCGCCGCTCCAACTTCGCCTCTATCGCGCCCTTGCCGGCGACAGCCTCGGCGGCAATCCTGCACGGCTTGCTCGGCGGCCACGGCTGGGGCGGCGGATCGGTTGGCGGCGGGCTCGGAGCGGCGGCCGGCGCGGGAAAGGCCGCGGGCGCCGCGGGAGCGCTGAAGGCGGCGGCGGCCGTGGCCGTGGTCGCCGCGATCGGGGTCGGCGCGGCGGACCACGGCGGGCTCTTCCACGTCGCGGAGGGCGGCGGCGGGGCCGGCCAGGGGCGCGTCCCTGCCGGCTCGGGCGGCGATCGCCCGGCGAGCGCCCCGGCCGAAGCTGGCGGCCAGCCGGAGGCTGCCCGGGGCGGCGGCACCGCCGCCGTCGGCGGCCTCGGACCTGGGCTCGACATGCGGACATCGGCCCGCGGCGGCCACCACCCGCCGCCCGCGGCCTCGTCCCCGGCGGGCACAGGCAAGCGGTGGAGCGCCCCGGATGCGGGCGCCTCCCCCACCGAGACGCCGCCCCGGCAGAAGGTGGGACGGCAGACCGGCGCCGAAAAGCAGGCCGAACACCACCCACGGCAGGCGCACGGCGGCAACCGCCACGGCGCCGTCCGGAGCGCTCCCAAGGGGAAGGGCCGAACTTCCCATGCGACGGCGACGGGGCGCGGCCACGCAGGCGGTGCCCCGCATCCGGCGAAGCCGGCACCCCCGGCGAAGCCGTCGGACGCGACAGAACCGAGCAAGGCGGCGAGCCCGTCGGGAGCAGGCGCAGGGGGGCCGGCCGCAACCGGTGAGGAATCCGGCTCCTACGAAGCCGGTGGACGAAAAGCCGAACCGGGCGCCACCAAAGCGCCCTGACATCTCAAGCGCTTCCTCGTTTAACCGAGGACACTGCAAACAGGGCGTTCCGATGGCGCCAACGAAGGAGAGGGAGGAACGATGAAGCACCTGCTGAGGACCGCGATGCTCGTCGGCATGCTGGCGCTGGCAGCGGCACCGGCCGCGGCGCTGGCGACCCAACCGGCAGAACCCGGCCAGGGCCACGGCAATGCGAAAGGCCCCGAATACACGCCGGAACCGCCGGGGCCCAAGGCGCCTCTGCCCGAACAGGCAAAGGCCTACGGCCGCTACTGCCAGGAAGAGAGCAAGAAACACGTGGCCGGCACCCCCGGAACGCCCTTCAGCGCCTGTGTGACGGCGATGGCGAAGGCGGCGGTCCACAAGAACATGAGCCCGGGCCGTGCCTGCAAGGGCACGAGCGGCAAGCACGTCAAGGGAGAAAAGGGCACCCCCCATTCACGCTGCGTCGCGGGGGTCGTGAAGCTGCGCAGGGAACAGCGCGAAGCCGAAGCCTGAGCCGGCGGAGCGCGCCTCGGAGAGGGGCCGACCGCCGCCGGGGGTCGGCCCTCTCTGCGCCCATCGATCGCCGGATGTCGGCTAGCTTGTGGGCTCGATGAAGCGGAGTGGAGCCACCGAGGAGAGGGACGCAGTTTCAAGAAGGGGAAGGGCGGGCAGCTTCGCCGGCGCCGTCGCCGTTGTGCTGGCGGGGTTGGCGGTCGCCGCCCCGGCGGCGTCCGCGCTCCAGGGCTTCCAGTCGCCGAGCCGCAACATCGGCTGTGTGATCAGCGCCGGGAGCGTTCGCTGCGATATCGCGAAGAAGTCCTGGAAGCCCCCGCCCAAGCCCGCCAACTGCCCGTTGGACTTCGGGTTCGCGATCGGCCTGGGCAAGCATCACCGCGCTCGCTTCCTCTGCGCCGGAGACACCGCGCTGGGCATGGGGCCGGTGCTGGGCTACGGCAGCTCGATCAGGCGAGGGCGGTTCCGCTGCGCCAGCCGCACCGACGGGGTCCGCTGCGTCAACCTTCGCAACGGGCACGGATTCTTCATCTCCCGCCAGCGGTACCGCCTCTTCTAGCGGGCACCCGAGCGCTAGCGTGTCCTCGGTGAGGCAGCTGAGCGCCGAGACCGTCTTCGCCGGGCGGATCTTCGACGTCGTCCGGCGACGCTACCGGCGCGGGGACGGCCGCGGGTACGAGCGGGAGGTCGTGCAGCATCCGGGCGCGGTGGGAATCGTCGCCCACGACGACCGCTTCGTCCACCTGGTCCGACAGCCGCGCGAGGCGGTCGGGGAGGAGAGGCTGCTCGAGATCCCCGCCGGGACGCTCGACGTCGAGGGGGAGACCGAGCTCGAGTGCGCGCAGCGCGAGCTGGCCGAGGAGGTGGGCCTGGCGGCCGAGCGCTGGGAGTCGCTGCGGGCGATCTACCCGACTCCCGGCTGGGCCGACGAGACGACGACGATCTTCCTCGCCACCGGGCTGCGGGAGGTCGAGGCCGAGGCGGATCACGACGAGGAGATCGAGGTCGTCCGCTGGCCGCTGGACGACCTAGGTGGGGCCCTGGCCGAGGCCAAGGACGCGAAGACGCTCGTCGGGCTGCTGCTGCTGCGCGACCGGCTCGGCAGCAGGGAGGGCCAAGCAGGGGACGGCTCGGCGCCGGGCTACGGCACGGACCTTGCCGCGATTCACGCATCCGGCTTCACGGCCATCGCGGAGGCGGCGGCACGGGAGCTGATCGGCCGCCTGCCCGAGCGGGCGCGGGTCCTCGACCTCGGCTGCGGCGACGGGACCAGCGCCGCGCTCCTCGCCCGCGAGGGGCACGCGGTCCACGGGATCGACCTCTCCCCCGCGGCGATCGAGCTCGCGCGGAAGCGCGCTCCGGCAGCCACCTTCGAGGTCGGCTCCTTCCTCGATGCCCCGCTGCCCCGCGAATGCGACGCCGTGCTCGCCGCGGGGGAGGTGCTCGGCTATCGCCTCGACGACCGCATCGACCCGGGGAGCCTCGAGGCTGTGCTCGAGCGCCTCGCGGCCGCGCTGCGCCCAGGCGGGATCCTGCTGTTCGACCTCGCCTCCCCAGCCCGCGCCGGCGAGGCCCCCGACCGCGGTTGGACCGAGGGTGACGGCTGGGCCGTCCTCGTCGAGACCGAGGCGAGCGACCGCCTGCTGAGCCGCAGGATCGTGACCTTCCGCGATCTGGGCGGGGGACGCTTCCGCCGCGGCGAGGAGACGCACGCCCTGTTCCTCCACGAGCCATCGGAGGTCCTCGCGCTGCTGCGGGCGAACGGCCTGGCGGGGCAAGTGCTGACGGACGGCTACGACCACTCTCCCCTGCCGACGGGCCTCAACGCGTTCATCGCCAAGAAGACCAGCCAGGGCTGAAGGCGCCCTTGCCACCGACCC
>JBLNAC010000169.1:0-4812 GCA_050259155.1 Syntrophothermus sp. | reverse complement strand
GTCGACATCCGCCGCGTCCACAACCTCGATGAGTTCATGGGCCAGACGCTCGAATGCAAGGTGATCGAGCTCAACCGCAGCCGCAACAACGTCGTCCTCTCGCGCCGCGCGGTCCTCGAGGAGGAGCGCAAGGAGGTGCGGGAGCAGATCCTCGGCCGCCTCGAGCCGGGCCAGGTCGTCGAAGGCAAGATCTCCAACATCGTCGACTTCGGCGCCTTCGTCGACCTCGACGGCATCGACGGGCTGATCCACATCTCCGAGCTTTCCTGGAGCCACGTCAACCACCCCTCCGAAGTCGTCGCGATCGGCGACACGGTGCGGGTCAAGGTGCTCGACATCGATCGCGACCGCCAGCGCATCTCGCTCGGTCTCAAGCAGACCCAGGAGGACCCGTGGCAGCGCGTGATCAGCACCCACCGTCCCGGCGACGTGCTGGAGGGCGCGGTGACCAAGGTGGTCGCCTTCGGCGCCTTCGTCGAAATCCTGCCCGGCGTCGAGGGTCTGGTCCACATTTCTGAGCTCGCCGACCACCACGTCGAGAACCCGAGCGAAGTGGTCGAGCCGGGCGCCAAGCTGAACGTGAAGATCCTCGAGATCGACGAAGAGCGGCGCCGGCTCTCCCTCAGCATCAAGCGGGTCGAGGGGCAGAACATGCCGATGCAGGACCTCGGCCAGCAGATCGCCGAAGCCGAGGGGCAGGGCACCGCATCCGCGGAGCCCGCCGCCGAGCCGACGGCACCCGCAGAAGAGGCTCCCGAGGCTCCGGACCCCGAGGTCGCGCTGGCCGAGGACGCGGCGGTCGAGTTCGACGAGCCCGCCGCGATTGCGCCCCAGGCCGAGGTCGGGTCCGAGCCCGAGCCCGAGGTCGGCTCCGAGGTCGAGACTGAGGTTGGCTCCGAGGCCGAGGTCGAGGCCGAGCCCGGGCCCGAGCCCGAGCAACCGGCCGACTCCTAGCCGCTCCATGCCGCTGACGATCGGCCTCACCGGCGGGATCGCGGCCGGTAAGTCCGAGGCACTCGCGGCCTTCGCGCGGCTCGGCGCGGCGACACTCTCCAGCGACGACGTGGTGCACGCGCTGCTCGAATCCGAGCCGCTGCGGGGCCGCCTGGTCGAGCGATGGGGGCCCGAGGTTGCCCCGGCCGGGGTCGTCGACCGGGCGGCGGTCGGCTCGATCGTGTTCGCCGACCCGGCGGAGCTGGCCTGGCTCGAGGAGCAGGTGCACCCGCTCGTGGCGGCCCGCACCGCTGCCTGGCTGAGCTCGCTGCCGGCGGACACCGAGTTCGCGGTGGTCGAGGTGCCGCTCCTCTTCGAGGCCGGTCGCGACGAGGTCTTCGACGCGACGGTGGCGATCGTCAGCGGCGACGAGGTCCGGGGGGCGCGGGCGGAGGCTCGCGGCCACGCGCTCGTCGACGAGCGGGAGGCGCGGCAGCTCACCCAGGAGCAGAAGGCCGCCCGCGCCGACCACGTGGTCGCCAACGACGGCACGATCGAGGACCTCGAGCGGGCGCTGGCGGCGCTGCTCGACGAGCTGCGCTGATGGCCTCCCGACGCACCACGCGGCGCCGGCGGCTGGTGGCCTTCGGCGCGGTCGCGGCGCTGCTGGTCGCGGCGATCGCGATCCTCGCCTCCGCGGGGGTCTTCGACAAGGCGATCAAGGAGCTGACCCTGCCCCTGCGGCACGACGACATCATCCGCCAGCAGGCGCGGGAAAAGGGGGTCGATGCGGCGCTGATCGCGGCGGTCATCTACTCGGAGTCGAAGTTCGCCGACCAGACCTCGAGCGCCGGCGCCCGCGGCCTGATGCAGATCACGCCGGCGGCGGCGAAGTTCATCGAGAAGCAGAGCGGCGGCACGACGTTCAAGCTGAGCGACCTCTCGGATCCCGAAATCAACATCCGCTACGGGACCTTCCTGCTCAAGGAACTGCTCGAACGCTACGAAGGCGACGAGGTCGCCGCGCTCGCCGCGTACAACGCCGGCCCCGGCAACGCCGACAGGTGGGGCGGCAGCCGGATGAGGGTCGAGGACATCCCCTTCCCGGAAACGCGGGCCTACGTCGAAGAGGTGCTCGAAAAGCAGAAGGCCTACCGCGAAAGCTACGCGAAGGAGCTGGGCTACTGAGCCCCGGCGCTCGCAGACTCCGCGTCGCCGCGCTGGCGATCGCCGTCGGCCTCGTCCTCTCGGACTCCTCGATCGTCGTCCTGGCTCTGCCGGACATCTACCGGGAACTGGACACCAGCGTGTCGGGCGTCACCTGGGTGCTGATCTCGTTCAACCTGGTGATGGCGGTGGCCGCGGTGCCGGCGGCGCTGGCGGCGCGGCGCGTCGGGCCCGGCCGGGCGGCCGCGGTGGGGCTCGCGATCTTCGCCGGCGCCGGACTCGCCTGCGGCCTCGCCGACCACCTCTCGACCCTGATCGTCGCCCGCTGCGTGCAGGCGCTCGGCGGCGCCGCCGCGGTCACCGCGGCGCTCGAGCTGCTGCCGTCCGAGCTGGGGCGGAACGAGCGTCACGATCTGGTTTCCGCGAGTGGAGCCCCGGCCGGTTCGGACATGTCCTCGGTCGGGTCCGAGCGCCGCGCCGCGCTCGTCTGGGCGGCTGCCGGCGCGACCGGGGCGGCCCTCGGCCCGGCGATCGGCGGCATCCTCACCGAGCTCGTCTCCTGGCAGTCGATCTTCCTCGTCCAGGTGCCCGTCGCGCTGGCCGCGGCGATCCCGATCCTCGCCGTCGCCCGCCACGAGATGGCGACCGGGGCCATCGAGCCTGAGCTGCGGAGGACGGGCAGCCCGCACCTGCTCGCCAACCTGGCGCTGGCGATGGTCTCGGCGGCGATCGCGGCGGCGCTCTTCCTCCTCGTCCTCCTCCTGATCGAAGGCTGGCGCCTGTCGCCGATCGGCGCCGCGATCGTCGTCTCGGTGATGCCCCTGGCGGCGCTCCTGGGGAGCCGGCTGGGCGAGCTCGTCGAGTCCTCGCGGGCTCGCGCCGCGGCCGGCGCGATCCTCGTCTCCGGCGGCCTCGCCGGCCTCGCGCTGCTCCCCGGCGCGGAGGTCGCGCTGACCGTGCCGCCGCAGGTCCTGGTCGGGATCGGGCTCTCGCTGGTGCTCTCGGCGCTGACCGAGACGGCCCTTGCCGGGCGCGCGCCGCAGGCCATCCACGGCGGCTGGACGATCTCCGCCCGCCACGCCGGGGTGGTCCTCGGCCTGCTCGCCCTGACACCGCTCTTCACGCACGAAATCGCCAAGCAGCGAACCGACGCGATCGAAGCCGGCACCGCGGTGATCCTCGACTCGCCGGTGCAGCCGCTGCTGAAGCTCGACCTGGCCCGGCGCGTCGCCGACCGCCTCGGCGAAGAGGTCGGCAAGGTGCCGACGATCGGCCCCGCCTTCGAGCCGCTGCCCTCCGATCCGACCGAACGGGCCGAAGCCGAGCTGCTGCGGGCCGAACTCCAAGACCAGCTCGACCGCGGCGCCACCCACGCCTTCAGCAGCTCCTTCGGCCTCGCGGCGGTGCTCGGGATCCTGGCGCTGATCCCGATCGGGATCTCGCGGAGGGTGGAGCTGTGAGCCGCCCCGTCCTCACCCGGGCGCGCATCCTCGTCTCCGCCGCGCTGGCGGCCGCGCTGGCGCTGGTCGTCGTCTACCTCGGGGCCGGCGGCGCCTCCTACAGCCCGGAGAAGACGCAGAACCCGTGCCGGCACCGCGCCTGGAGCGACCCCCAGAACCTGGGTCAGATCGCGAACCAGTTCTCGGTCTCCGCCCTCGACGGCGCCGCCTGCGAGCTCGGCGTCAGCCGCGAGGCGCTGGCCCGGGCGCTGGCCACGAAGGAGTCGCGCGAACGCTTCGCGCGGCGCTACGGCATCGACGACGCGAAGCTGGCGGAAGCGATCCGCGCCGGCCTGGTGCGGGCGGTCGACGACGCCGAGGAAGCCGGCGCCCTCAGCCCGCTGATCGCGGCGCCGCTCCGCTCCACCGTCGAAGACGTGCCGCTCGACGAGGCGATCGAACTCGTCAAGGGCGCGAAATCGATCTTCGGGGAACTGCAGAGCTTCCTCGGGCCCGCCGGCGCCGCGATCGAAGAGCTGATCCCCTGAGCTTCCCGCGCCTCAGCGGGTGGCGAGCCAGACCCACAGCATGATCAGCGGCTGCAGCGGCAGTCGCGCCCAGAGCGCCCAGCGCGGCACCCGGCGCAGGTCGAGCCCCGTGACCCGATCGGGGCTGACCGCCATGTGGACGTTGGCGGGGAAGACGGCGACGAGCAGGGCGAGCAGCCACCAGCGGCCGAGGCGGCGCGTGGCGGGGTGCAGGACCGCGGCCGCGCCGGCGATCTCGGCGGCGCCGCTGATCGCCACCACCTGCCTGCGGCGGTCGGCGATGGGAGGCGGCACGATCGCTTCGAAGAAGGCGGGGCGGGCGAAGTGCATCGTCCCGGAGAAGGCGAAGAACGCGGCCAGGGCCGTACGCGATCGGCTCATCGCCGGCAGTATGGCGGCAGCCCGCCGGCCGTGCCCGCGGCCGCGCCGAGCCCGCCCGCTATGTTCATCGCGGTGACCGAGTTCAGGCTGAATCCCGCCTACACGGCGACCGCCGACCAGCCAAGGGCGATCGCCGGCCTCGCCGAGGGGCTCCGCGGCGGCGAGCGCTTCCAGACCCTGCTCGGCGCGACCGGCACCGGCAAGACGTTCACGATGGCGGCGACGATCGCCGAGGTGCAGAGGCCGGCGCTGGTGATCGCCCACAACAAGACGCTGGCGGCGCAGCTGTGCAACGAGTTCCGCGAGTTCTTCCCCGACAACGCGGTCGAGTACTTCGTCTCCTA
>JBLNAC010000168.1:0-4222 GCA_050259155.1 Syntrophothermus sp. | reverse complement strand
CAGGTGGGCGACGATGTCCTCGTGACCGCGATCTTCAAGGAGTGGTGATTTGTTCACCGGTCTGATCCAGGACGTCGGCACCGTGGAGTCGCTCGAATCCGACGACGCCGGCGCCCGGCTGCGAATCGCGACGAAGCTCGCTCCGGAGATATCGCTGGGCGACTCGGTCGCGGTCGACGGCGTCTGCCTCACCGCGACGGCCGTGGACGCCCCCGCCTTCGAGGCCGAGGCGATGGACCAGACGCTGACGGTCACCTCGCTGGGCGCGCTGCAGGCGGGGGCGGCGGTCAACCTGGAGCTCGCGATGCGGGCGGGCGACCGCCTCGGCGGCCACATCGTGCAGGGGCACGTGGACGGCGTCGGCACCGTGATCGATGTCGCCGACGACGGCTTCGCCCGCCGCGTCCGGCTTGCGCTCCCGTCGGACCTGCTCCGCTACGCGATCGACAAGGGCTCGATCACCGTCAGCGGCGTCAGCCTCACGATCGCGGACTTGGGTGATTCTTGGATCGCCCTTTCCCTAATCCCCGAGACCCTTGAGCGCACGAACCTGGGCAGACTGGGCCCGGGCGACAGAGTGAACGTCGAAAGCGACGTCGTTGCCAAGTACGTCGAGCGATTGGTGTCACCATTCGCGGGAAAGGATCGAGCGTGAGCCAGATGACCAAGAGACAGGGCAAGGGCGGCAGCACCGGCACCAGCGCGTTCGCGAGCGTCGAGGAGGCGATCGAGGAGATCCGGCGCGGCCGCATGGTCGTCGTCTGCGACGGCGAGGAGCGCGAGAACGAGGGCGACCTGGTCATGGCGGCCCAGTTCGCGACGCCGGAGGCGGTCAACTTCATGGCCAAGGAGGCCCGCGGGTTGATCTGCCTGGCGCTGACCGCGGAGCGCTGCGAGAGGCTCGGGCTGAAGCTGATGGCGGCGAAGAACGAAGCGCCGCTTCAGACCGCGTTCACGGTTACGATCGAGGCCGCCGGCGGCGTCAGCACCGGGATCTCGGCCCACGACCGCGCGCACACGATCCAGGTCGCGATCGACCCCGAGTCCGGCCCGAGCGACATCGTCGTCCCCGGCCACATGTTCCCGCTGCGCGCCAAAGACGGCGGCGTCCTGGAGCGGACCGGCCACACGGAGGCCTCGGTCGACCTCGCGCGCCTCGCCGGCCTGATCCCGGCGGGCGTCATCTGCGAGGTGATGAACGACGACGGGACGATGGCCAGGGTCCCCGACCTGATCCCGTACTGCGAGAAGCACGGGCTGAAGATGATCACGGTCGCCGACCTGATCGCCTACCGGCGCCGCACCGAGAAGCTTGTGGAGCGCGTCGTGGCCACCGGGCTGCCGACCGCGCTGGGCGATTTCACGGCCGTCGGCTACCGCTCCCTGGTCGACGACAAGCACCATGTGGCGATGGTCAAGGGCGAGGTCGACGGGGCCGAGGACGTGCTCGTCCGGGTCCACAGCGAGTGCCTCACCGGCGACGTCTTCCACAGCCTCCGCTGCGACTGCGGCGAGCAGCTTGAGGCGGCGCTCTCGCAGATCGAGGCCGAGGGCCGCGGAGTGCTCCTCTATCTCTCCCAGGAGGGCCGCGGCATCGGCCTTCTCAACAAGCTGCGCGCCTACAAGCTGCAGGAGGAGGGGGCCGACACGGTCGAGGCGAACCTGCGGCTCGGGCTGCCCGCCGACCTCCGCGACTACGGGATCGGGGCCCAGATCCTGGTCGACCTCGGGCTCACCAGCATCCGCCTGCTGACCAACAACCCGAAAAAGATCGTCGGGCTCGAGGGCTACGGCCTCTCGGTCTCCGAGCAGGTCCCGATCGAGTTCAGTCCCAACGCGCACAACGAGGCCTACCTGCGCGCCAAGCGCGACAAGCTCGGCCATTCGCTGCACCACCAGGGCCTGGCTCTCGACGAGGAGATGATCCGCGACGAGGAGCAGCGCGAAGCGGAGGGCGGCGGTGGCTGAAGCGGAGGGCGCCTTCCTCGAGGAATTCAGCGACGAGGAGCGGGCGGAGCTGGCGCCGCTGCGCTTCGCGGTCTGCGTCGGCCGCTACTACGAGGACCTCGCCAGGCGCCTGCTCGCCGGCGCCGACGCCGGCTTCGAGCTGGCCGGCGTTCCCGGGTCCCAGGTCGCCCACGCCTCGGTCCCGGGCGCCTACGAGCTGCCCTTCGCCGCCAAGGCGTACGCCGACACCGGCCTCTACGCCGGCGTCGCCTGTCTCGGGGTCGTCATTCGCGGCGAGACCGACCATTTCGACTTCGTCTGCTCGGAGTCGGCGCGGGGCATCCAGGACGTCCAGCTGACGACGGGAGTGCCCTGCGCCTTCGGCGTCATCACCTGCGACAGCATGGAGCAGGCGCTGGCCCGCGCCGGCGGCGACAAGCGCGACCAGGGCCGCAACTCCGCCCTCACCGTCGCCCGCATGGCGCTCCTGCAGCGCCGGGTCGCAGGCGGCGGCTGACGGCGCCGATCCTCTACCATCCACGGCCCGATGGCGAAGGTCTGTCACAGCTGCGGCAAGAAGCCCGCGTTCGGCAACTCGCGGAGCCACTCGATGGTCGCCACCAAGCGCCGCTTCGAGCCGAACCTGCAGAAGGTCCGGATCCAGGAGAACGGCCGCCCGCTCCGTGCCTACGTCTGCACTCGCTGCCTCAAGGCGAACAAGGTCGTCAAGGCCGCCTGACGCGGTCTCTTCTGCACGCAGGCCGTCGCGCGGCTACTCGGTCTCGGGCAGGGGCTCGCGGGCGTCGGGGGTCGCCGGGTGGAGCTGGTCGGCAAGGTCGCCGTCGCCTGGCTCGACGTGGAGGCGGGGAAGGATGCGGCCGAGCCGATCGGGGAACCACCAGGCCGCCTTGCCGAACAGCTGCATGATCGACGGCACCAGGACGCTGCGGATGACGACGGCGTCGATTAGGACCGCCGACGCGAGGCCGAGGCCGAAGAGTTTGATGACCCGTTCGTCACCCAGCATGAACGAGGCGAAGACGGTGACCATGATCGCTGCCGCCGCGGTGATCACGCGGCCGGTCAGGGCCAGGCCGCGGGTGACCGCCTCGGTCTCGTCGTGGGTGTGCTCCCACTCCTCGTGGATCCGCGACATCAGGAACACCTCGTAGTCCATCGAGAGCCCGAAGACGATCGCGAACAGGAAGATCGGGAAGAAGGAGATGATCGGCCCGGTGTTGTCGACCCCGATCAGGCTCGCACCCCAGCCCCACTGGAAGACGGCGACGATGATGCCGAAGGCGGCGCCGATCGAGAGCAGGTTCATCACGATCGCCTTCAGCGGCACCAGGATCGAGCGGAAGACGGTCATCAGCAGCAGCGCCGAGAGCAGGACGACGACCCCGATGAAGAGCGGCAGCTTTTCGGAGATCGCTTCGCCGAAGTCCTCGAAGATGGCGTTGACGCCGCCGACGTGGAGCTGGGCCCCGGTGCTCGCCTCGATCGGCGGGATCACGCTGCCCCGGATGTGGTCGAGCAGGTCGGTCGTCTCCGCGCTCTGCGGCGAGGTCGTCGGGTAGACCTGGAAGACGCCGGTGTTTTCGGCCGGGTTGAGGTTGATCGGCGTGGTCGCCGCCACGCCGTCTTCGTCTTCCAGCTGCTTCCTCAGCTCTACCAGCGCCCGGTCTTCGCCCTTGCCCGGCAGCGAGGCGACCATCACGAAGGGCCCGTTGAAGCCTGGGCCGAAGCCTTCCGCCAGCAGGTCGTATGCCTGACGGGTGGTCTTGTCGGTCGGTTCGGTGCCGGCGTCGTTGGTGCCGAGCCGCAGCGAGAGGGTCGGGAGGCAGAGGATCAGCAGGAAGCCACCCGAGACCGCCGCGGCGAGCACCGGCCGTCGCTGGATCCGGCGGCTCCAGCCGAACCACCAGCTGTTTTCGTCGATGCTGCGCGAGCCGCGGCCGAGACCTGGGATGCGCAGCCGGTTGACCCAGCCGCCGGCGATCGTCAGCAGCGCGGGCAGCAGCGTCAGCGCAGCGATCATCGTCAACAGGACCGCCAGCGCCGCCGCCATCGCCACCCCGTAGAGGAAGCTGAGGCCGAGCAGGAACATGCCCAGCAACGAGATGATCACCGTCAGGCCGGCGAAGAGAACCGCCCGGCCGGCGGTGTTGACGGCTTTGATCGCCGCCGCCCGCTTCTCCAGCCCTTCGTCGAGCCCGTTGCGGAAGCGGGTGAGGATGAACAGCGCGTAGTCGATGCCGACGCCGAGGCCGAT
>JBLNAC010000167.1:0-6246 GCA_050259155.1 Syntrophothermus sp. | reverse complement strand
CTCGAGGGCGTCGAGGGCACGGGGCCGGCGGGGAGGATCACGCTCGGGGACGTCGAGCGGGCGGCCGCCGCCGGAGCGGGGGCTCCCGCCGGAGCGGCACTCGCCGGCGGCGAGCGGCTGGAGCCGCTCAGCACGACGCGGCAGTCGATCGCGCGGCGGCTGAGCGAGAGCCAGCTGGTGCCCCAGTACACGCTGACGCGCGACGTCGACGCCTCCTGGCTGCTGGCGGAGAAGGCGGCGCTGAGCGCCGCCGGCCCGGCCAAGGTCGGCGTCGTCGACCTGCTGCTCGCGGCGCTGGGCGAGGCGGTCGCCCGTCACCCGCAGCTGACCGCGTCGTTCGTCGCGGGCAGCGGCGCCGAGCCGCCGATGTACCGCTACCGCGACTCGATCGACCTCGGCCTCGCCGTCGCCACGGACCGCGGCCTCCTCGTGCCCGTCCTGCGCCGCGTCGACCAGGTCACACTCCCCGAGCTGGTCCTGGAGCGCTCGCGCCTCGTCGACGTCACCCGCGCCGGCCGTCTCGGCCCCGCCGACATGGGGGGCGCGGTGACGACGCTGTCGAGCCTCGGCACCTTCGGCGTCGACGCCTTCACGGCGATGCTCAACCCCGGCGAGAGCTCGATCCTCGCCGTCGGACGGACGGTCGACAGAGTCGTCCCCCGCGACCGCGGCCTCGCCGTCGTCCCGACCCTGACGCTGACCTTCACCTTCGACCACCGGGTCGTCGACGGCGCGGTCGGCGCCGCCGCCCTGGCCGAGCTCGCGGAGCTGCTCGAGGGGGGGATGGAATGGCGGACGTGACGCCGGCGGTCGACGGCGCGGCGCTGGTGGTCGGCGGCGCCTCCGGGATCGGCCGCGCCTGCGCCGAGGCCCTCGCCGCCGCCGGCTGGGACACCGTCGTCGCCGATCTCAAGGCCCCGCCCGAGGACAGCACGGCGCTGGCGGTCGACGTCCGCGACCGCGACGGAGTCGCCGCCGCCGTCGCCGCCGCGGTCGAGCGCCACGGCGCGATCGGGACCCTGGTCTACGCAGCAGGGACCGCGCGCGTCACCCCTGTGCTCGAGATCGAGCCCGGCGAGTGGGACCTCGTCACCGGCGTCAACCTCGACGGCGCCTTCAACTTCCTGCGGGCCGCCGCGCCGCACGTCCCGGCCGGCGGCTCCTACATCGCGATCTCCTCGATCGACTCCGCCGCGCCGGTCCCCGGCCTCGCCCACTACTGCGCCAGCAAGGCCGGGCTCGAGGCGCTGGTCCGCTCGGCGGCGCTCGAGCTCGGCCCCGCCGGCGTCCGCTGCAACGCGGTCCTGCCGGGGCTGGTGCGGACGCCGCTGATGGAGCCGGTCCTCGCCCGCCCCGGCGTCGAAGACGCCTTCCTCGCCCAGACCCCGCTGCGCGGCGTCGCCGAGGGATCCGACGTCGCCGGCGTGGTCGCCTTCCTCGCCTCGCCGGCGGCGCGCTGGATCACCGGCGCCTCGATCCCGGTCGACGGCGGCATGTCCCTGACCGAGCACCCCAAGCTTCTCTAGCCCGAAACAGCACGCGAAAGGAACCCCCAAGAACCATGGCCACCGAGCAGAAGACCCCCCTCTCCGGCATCAGCGTCGAGCGGGCCGAGCAGCTGCTGAAGGAGATCGTCGGCATCCGCAGCGTCGTCGGCGAGGAGACGACCGCCCATCTGTGGATGAAGAAGCAGATGGAGGAGATCGGGATGAGCGTCGAGATGTACCCGATCGAGGGTCGCAAGGTGCCTCTCGTGCTCGGCGTCATCGAGGGCGACGGCGACGGCCCGGGGGTCCTCTTCGACGGTCACTTCGACACCGTCCACGCGGTCCCCGCGGACTGGTCCCACGACCCCTGGGACCCGATCGTCCGGGACGGCGTCCTCTACGGCCGCGGTGCCGTCGACAGCAAGGGGACGATGGTGGCGATGCTGATGGCGGCCAAGGCTGTCGTCGACTCCGGCCGGCCGCGCAGCGGGCCGATCTACTTCATGTCGGACTCCGACGGCGAGGACGGGTTCCGCGGCGCGGCGCTGATGGACGACCTCGGCGTGATCGGCCGCGTCGGGACGATGTGGTCGGCGGAGGCGACCGCGAACCGCCGCGTCGAGATCGCCTACCCCGGCATCTCGACCTGGAAAATCACCGCGATCGGGAAGACCGCCCACCCGACCGAGCCCGAGCAGGGGATCAACGCGGTGACGAAGATGGCGAAGCTGGTCGAGGCGGTCGACCTGGGCCGGATGGAGCTGCCGAAGGGCGACTCGCGCTGGTTCGAGCCGCGGGTGACGACGAACGCGATCCGCACCCGCCCGGGCGGGGGCTGGGCGATCCCGGCCCGCTGCGACGCGGTGCTCTCGATCCTCTCGCCGCCGGGGGCGACGCTGAACGAGGTACGCGACGCGGTCGACGCCTTCCTGCGGATGCTCGAGCGGGAGGACGGGGAGGTCCGCTTCGAGCGGAAGATCCTGCCGATGGGCGCCGGCCGGCTCTGGCTGCGGCCGGGCGAAACCGACCCCGACCATCCCGGCGTCAAGGCGATGGAGGCGGCGATCCGCGAGCACGGCGCCAACGAGCCGGTCGTCGGCAAGTTCAACGGCGGCTGGGTCGACGCCGTCGAGCTGATGCGCCCCGCGGGCAACGGCTACGACGCGCCCGCCGCGATCACCTTCGGGCCGGGCGACTTCGAGCTCGCCCACACCGTCGACGAGCACATCCCGATCGCCGAAGTCGCGGAAGCGGCGGAGATCTACGCCGCGGCGACGCTGGATCTACTGAGCTAGGAAGAGAGAGGAGCGACCGATGTCCGACAGTCCCATGCGGCGCGCGTTCTCGGCGCTGTCCGAGGTCACTCCGGCGATCGCCAAGGTGACCAGCCTCGACGACCTGATGCAGCTGGTCGCCAGGCAGGTCACGGCGCTGGTCGGCGTCGGCCGCTGCAGCATCTACATGCGCGACGAGCGCCACAACCTGTTCCGCGGCTGCGCCGGCTGCTGCGACGGCCACGCGCTGACCGAGGACATCAAGCGCTGGACCGCGGGCGTGCCCGCCGACGGGGTCACCCGCGAGATGCTGGAGACGCGGCGGCCGGTGATCGTCGCCAACGCGCGCCAGGACCCGCGGATGGTGAAGGCGACGGTGCGCCACTGGAAGATCCGCTCGCTGCTGGAGGTGCCGATGATCTTCGACGACGAGATCGTCGGCCTGATCCTGCTCGACGATCCCGACCGGCGCCACGAGTTCAGCGAGGAGGAGGTCGAGCTGGCCCGGGCCTTCGCCGACCTCGCCGCGGTCGCCGTCACCCAGACCCGGGCGCGGCTGGAGCTTCACGCCAGGCTCGAGGCGACCGGCCGGCAGCTGTCGGCGCTGCGGCGGGCGACCGCGGTCGACGAGCAGCTCTCCGACCTGGTGCTCGAAGGGCGCTCGCTCGGGGACCTGACGCGGAACCTCTCGCAGCTGCTGGCGAAGCCCTGCGCGGTCTTCCGGCCCGACGGCGAGCGGGTGGCGCTGGCGCTGCCCGACGGAGCCACCGAGAACGCCGTGCCACGCCTGCTGGAGCCCGAGGTGGCGAGCCTGCCCGAGGTCGCCAAGGCTCTGGCCGAGAACGGCACCAACCGCGCCTTCGTCCTCGGCCCGATCCCCAGCGCCGGCGTCCTGCACCGGCACGTCGTCGCGCCGGTCGTCCTCGGCGAAGAGCTCTGGGGGCGCCTGGTGGTGATGGAGCACAAGACCCGGTTCACGGGCGGCGACGTCGTCGCCGTGCGCCGCGCCGCCACCCTGATCGCGCTGCAGGTCAGCTCCGAGCGCAGGGCGGTGGAGGCCGACTGGAACGCGGGCTCCTCGCTGGCCGCCGAGCTGCTCGGGGGCAGCTCCGACACCGCCGTCGCCCGCCGCCGCGCCGACCGGCTCGGGGTGAGCCTCGACGCGCGCCGCATCGTGATGCTGGTCGGCTCGCGCTCGGGAGGCGAGAGCGAGGTGCCGGACTTCCGGGCCGTCGCCGACGCCTTCGCCCGGGTCGCGCCGGAGCTGGGGGTCCACGTGACGGCGGTCGAGGGCTCGGTCGCGGCGCTGATCGAGGTCCCCGACGCCGAGGAGTCGGAGGCGTTCGTCGAGCGCAACCGGGAGAGGTTCGAGGCGGTGCGGCGCTCCCTGCGTCCCGCCGGGGCGCTGATCGCCGGCGTCTCCGCCGCCCACCGCGGGCGCGACGGCTACCGCGCCGCCCACCGCGAGGCGCGGCAGGTGCTGGAGTGCATTCGCCGCTTCTCGCCGGCGGACGGGCCGGCGCTGTTCAGCGCCGACGAGCTGGGGGTCGGGAGCCTGCTGCTCTCCACCTCCGACAGCGAGGCAGTCGCCAGGTTCGCCGAGGAGACGGTCGGCGAGCTGGTCCGCGAGCACTCGAAGGCCGACCTGCTGACGACGCTCTGCTCCTTCTTCGACAACATGGGGAGCATCCGCGGCTCGGCGGCGGCGCTCGACGTGCACGAGAACACGATCCGCTACCGCCTCTCGCGGATCGAGGAGCTGACCGGCCTGGCGGTGATGCACGACCCGGACGCGCAGCTGCGCGCGCGGCTGTCGCTGCTGGTCCTGCTGCTGCAGGGCCGCCTCCCCGCCGGCCTGCGCGCGCCGGCGGCCCCCGCCGCGATCGGCGCCGAGCCGAAGCTGGAGGAGGAGGCCGCCACGGTCTCCTGACAGCCGTTTGGGGGAATTCCGAGAGGCGCGCCGCGGCCCCGAGCGCGCGCCTCCGGCGCCTACCTATAGTCGCGAGGTGTCCGGGGTTCGCCTCCTGGGAGTCGGATCGACGTCGCTTTCCCGCCGCGCCCGCGGCTCGCGGCCGCTGGCCAGGGAGGCGGTCGTCGCCGCGCTCGCCGACGCGGGCGTCGACGCGGCCGAGGTCGACGGCGTCGCGATCGCCTCCGCCGACCCGGGCTTCGAGGGCGGCTGCTACGACGTGCTCGGCACCGTGCAGCGCCCCTACAAGTGCCGCTGCGGGCTCGGCGCGATCGCGCTGCACTCGGCCTGGAGCGCGGTCTCGGCGGGCGCCTCGGACCTGGTCGTCTGCGTCGGCCACGACGCCGCGCCGGCGACCGATGGGGCGGCGATCGAGACCCGCGCCGCCGCCGCCCGGGAATACATGCAGCACTCCGGCGCGACCGAGGAGCACCTGGCGCGGGTCGCGGCGAAGAACCGCCGCCACGGCGCCGCCAACCCCCACGCCCTGCTCCACACCGCCGCCGGCGCCGACGAGATCCTGGCCAGCGAGATGCTGGTCTGGCCGCTGCGGCGGCTGATGGTCGCCGAGCCGGGGCTGGGGGCGGCCGCGGTCGTGCTCGGCTCCCACGAGACCGGCCGCCGGCGCGGCCCGAAGGCGCCGCGGGTGCGAGCCTCGGTGCTGCTCGACGAGGACTCCGCCGGCGGCTCGGCCGTGGCCCGGGCTGCGCGCCTCGGCTACTTCTCGGCGGGGGTCGGGCCCGACGAGGTCGACCTCGCCGAGATCGAGGACCCCACCCCGGTCGACGAGCTCGAAGCCTACGAGGCGCTCGAATTCGCGCCCGAAGGAGCCGGCCCCGAACTCGTCGAGAGCGGCTTCACCGCCCTCGGCGGCGTCGTCCCCGTCAACCCCAGCGGCGGCGCCCTGGCCCAGGGCCGGGTGAACGGCGCCGGCGGGATCCTGCCGCTGGTCGAGCTCTCGCTGCAGCTGCGCGACCGCGCCGGCCGCCGCCAGGTGCCCGGCGCCCGCCTCGGCCTCGCCCTCTCCGGCAGCGCCTCGGCGCCCGGCAGGGTGACGGCGATGACGATCGTCTCCAACTGAGCGTCCGCGCGGGGCGGTCTTCGCGCAAGGGTCACAAGCCGCTTCGAGGGCCAGCCCCTCTGTGGAGTGCACAAAGGGCGGTCGCGAATCTCGCTCGGGTGCGGGTCGCGGCTGCGATGCTGGCGCCCATGTACGGCGCCCTCCGCACCGACTTCGAGAGCCTGCCCGAGGTGCTGGCGGCGCGCGCGGGGGAGATCGGCGGCGAGCGCCTGGTGCGTGACGCCAGCCAGGAATGGACCTACGGCGAGTTCCACGCGCGGGTGATGGAGGTCGCGGCCGGCCTGCGCGAGCTCGGCGTCGAGCAGGGCGACGTGGTCGGCGTCGTCCTCCCCAACAGCCCGCACTACCTCGAGGTCTGGTGGGCGATCCTCTGGCTCGGCGCGATCTTCAACCCGGTCAACCCGGCGCTGACCGCGCGCGAGGCCGTCGGCATCC
>JBLNAC010000166.1:0-4655 GCA_050259155.1 Syntrophothermus sp. | reverse complement strand
ACCGGACCTCGGCGCCGCGCGCGATCTGCAGCTGCAGCCCGCGGCCGAGGAACAGCATGCCGTCCGTCCGCCAGCGATGGCCGGCGACGGTGAGCAGGCGGCGCCAGGAGAAGCGCCAGAGGAGAAGCGCGTAGCGCCGGTTCAGCATCCTGTTGCGGGCGAGGAAGCGGATCAAGGCGGGGCAACTCTAGACTCACCGCGGATGACGGCGGAGCAAGCCAGCGAGACCGGCGCCCGGTCGCTCGCGGACCGGCTCGTGGGCGGCGACAAGCGGGCACTGGCGCGGGCGATCACGCTGATCGAGTCCGACGACCCGGGCGGCTGGGAGCTCGTCCGGGAGGTCTACCCGCGGACCGGGAACGCGCGGATCATCGGCTTCACCGGGCCGCCCGGGGTTGGCAAGAGCACCCTGATCGGGGCGCTCACCGGCGAGTTGCGCAAGCGCGACCGTGAGGTCGCCGTGCTCTCGATCGACCCCTCGAGCCCGTTCACCCGCGGCGCCCTGCTGGGCGACCGGATCCGGCTCACCGAGCACTTCCTCGACAAGGGCGTGTTCATCCGCTCGATGGCCTCGCGGGGCGCGCTCGGCGGCCTCTCCGAGGCGGCGCTGCAGGTGGCGCTGGTGATGGACGCGGCCGGCAAAGACGACGTCCTGATCGAGACCGTCGGCGTCGGCCAGGCCGAGATCGACATCGTCGATCACGCCGATACGATCGTGCTGGCGCTGATGCCGGGCTCGGGCGATTCGATCCAGGCGCTGAAGGCCGGCGTGATGGAGATCCCGGACATCATCGTCGTCAACAAGGCCGATCATCCGATGACCGACACGATGGTGCGCGAGGTGCGGGGGGTTCTCGCCCCCTCCCAGGACCCCGACGGTTGGAAGGTGCCGATCCTCCGCACCGAGGCGGCGCGGGGCGAGGGAATCGACGAGCTGGCGGCGAAGATCGACGAGCACCGCGCCTTCATCGAGCGCGAGGGCACCCTGGCGGAGCGCCGCGCGCGCAACCTCCGCAACGAGGTGCTCGGCATCGCGACCTCCCGGATGCGGCGCCGGCTGGAGAGCACCGTCGCCGAGGACCCCGACACCGCGGCGCTGCTCGACCGGGTCGTGCGCCGCGAGCTCGACCCGGCCTCGGCCGCGGCCGAGCTCCTCGAGAAGCACGCCGATGCCTGAGCAGACGGTGCTGCCGAGACTCGAGGACGTGCAGAGCTGGGAGGGCGCCGAGGTGACCGAGCTCGGCGGCGAGAGGGTCGGCCACGTCCACGGCTGCTTCGTCGACCACGGCAGCGGCGAGCCGGCCTGGCTGATCGTCAGGCTGGGCCGCCGCCGGCGCGGCGTCCGCACGGTCGCCGTTCCGCTCGGCTTCTGCGCCGGCGCCCCATTCGGGGTCTGGGTGGCGCAGGAGGGGGAGAAGCTCGGTCGCGCCCCGGTGGTCGACCCGGCCCGGCCGCTGCTGCGCGAACACGAGCTGACGATCTGCGAGCACTTCGGCATCGGCGACTCGGTGGGCCGCGCCGCCGAGGTCGCGGCTCGGCCCGAGGGCGCCGTCACCGCCTCCCCGCCGCGCCTCTGAGCGCGGCCGAGGCGAGTTTCGCGCCTTGTCATATTTGCCTCCTAGCGTGATCACGATGAGGCGAGCGAGACCCGGAGAGGGCAGAGGCTGAGCGATGGCGCTGCTGGTCCTCTTCGGCTTCATCGCCGGGGCCGCCACCGCGATCTCGCCCTGCGTGCTGCCCGTCCTGCCGATCGCGCTCTCGGCCGGCGCCACCGGGGGGCGCCGCCGGCCCCTGGGGGTCGTCCTCGGCCTGGCCGTCTCCTTCACCCTGGCGACCGTCGTCTTCGTCTACCTGATCGCCGCCCTCGGCCTGCCGAACGACTTCCTGCGGAACCTGGCGATCGCGGTGCTGCTCGGCTTCGGCGTCCTGCTGATGATCCCACCGCTCGCGGCGCGGCTCGAGGCCTGGATCAGCCGCTCCGCCGGCCGCCTCGGAGCCGGCCGGTCCTCGGGCGACGGGTTCTGGTCCGGGCTCGCGGTGGGCCTCAGCCTCGGGGTCGTCTACACGCCGTGCGCCGGCCCGATCCTGGCCGGCGTCATCACCGTCTCCGCCTCGCAGAGCTTCAACGCCGGCCGCCTCGCGGTGGCGCTCGCCTACGGCGCCGGCTCCGCCCTCGTCCTCTATCTGCTGATGCTGGGCGGCCGCCGGCTCGCCGCGCCGCTGGCGCGGCGGGGGGCGGGGCTCCAGATCGCCACCGGCGCGGTGATGGTCGTGTTCGCGCTGGCGATGCTCGGCGAATACGACATCCGCTTCCAGAACCGGATCGCCTCCGACCTGCCGTCGTTCCTCGTCAACCCGACCGAAGGCCTCGAGAACACCGCGTCGGCGCAGGCTGCGCTGGCGAGGATCCGCGGCGCCTCGGCTCACGGGATCGGCGCCCGCGCCGCTCGCGAAGGCGCACCGAGCCGAGGCCAGGCCGGGGTCGCGCACCTCGACCTTCCCGACTACGGCCCGGCGCCCGAATTCGTCGGCACCGAGCGCTGGTTCAACACGCCAGGGGACCGGCCGCTGACGCTGCGGCAGCTGCGCGGCCGGGTGGTCCTCGTCGACTTCTGGACCTACAGCTGCGTCAACTGCATCCGGACGCTGCCCTACCTCAACGCCTGGAACCGGCGCTACCGCAGGGACGGGCTAACGATCGTCGGCGTCCACACGCCCGAGTTCCCCTTCGAGCGGGACGCCGCCAACGTCGAAGCGGCGATCGCCCGCGAAGGCATCGAATACCCCGTCGTCCAGGACAACGAACAGGCCACCTGGAACGCCTACGGCAACCAGTACTGGCCGGCCGAGTACTTCATCGACGCGCGGGGCGACGTCCGCTACGTCCATTTCGGCGAGGGCGAATACGGCGAGAAAGAGAAGGTCATCCGCGACCTGCTCGCCGAAGCGGGCCACCGGGTCCCGGAGCGGGACGCCGCGGTGCGTGGCGCGGTCGCGCCGTCGGAAGGAGTCACGACCCCCGAGACGTACCTGGGCCCCTACCGCGCCGAACGCTTCACCAACGCCCGGCTCTCGCCCGGGCTGCGCGACCTCACCGCGCCGGCGCGGGTGCCGCCGAACGAATTCGCCTTCCGGGGCCGCTGGCGGATCGCGCTGAAATCGGCGACCGCGGTCCGCCACGCGAGGCTCGACCTCGACTTCGGCGCCCGCCGCGTCTACCTCGTGCTCGGCTCGGCGGGCGGGCCGCGCACCGTGCGGGTGAGGCTCGACGGCCGGCCGATCGCCCCCGCCGCGGCCGGCTCCGACGTCCACCGCGGCGTCGTCACCGTCGGCGCGCACCGGCTCTACGAGCTGGTCGCCCTGCCGCGCGTCGAGCACCGCCTGCTCGAACTCGAATTCCAGCCCGGGGTGACCGGCTATGCCTTCACCTTCGGCTAGCGCCAGAATCGCGGGCGTGGCCGCGGACCCGCCCCGCACCGTGCTGGTGGTCGACGACGAGCCGACGATCGTCGAGATCGTCGGCCGCTACATGGAGCGCGCGGGCTACGTCACGCACCGCGCCGGGGACGGGCCGGAGGCGCTCCGCCTGGCGGCCGAGCACCGTCCCGACCTCGTCGTCCTCGACGTGATGCTGCCCGGGATCGACGGGCTCGAGGTGATGCGCAGGCTGCAGGAGGGGGAGGGACCGCGCATCGCCGTGATCCTCCTCACCGCCCGCGGCGAGCAGGCCGATCGCCTGGTCGGCCTCCGCGACGGCGCCGACGACTACGTGGTGAAGCCGTTCTCGCCGACCGAACTGGTTGCCCGTGTCGACGCCGTCCTGCGGCGCGTCGCGCCTCCCTCCAGCGAGGCGCCGCCGATCGAGCGCGGGCCGCTGCGGATCGAGCCGGCTGGCAGGCGCGTCTACCTCGACGGCGAGGAGGTCGCCCTGACCCAGCGGGAGTTCGACCTGCTCGCCCACCTCGCTGCCAGCCCCGGGCGCGCGTTCTCCCGCGACCAGCTGATGGAAGCCGTCTGGGGCGAGCCGTTCTTCACCGACACCAGCACGGTCACCGTCCACATCCGCCGCCTCCGCGCCAAGCTCGGCGACGACAGCGCCGAGCCGCGCTTCATCGAGACGGTCTGGGGGGTCGGCTACCGGTTCCGCGCATGAGGCGCCTGGGGCTGATCGCCCTCGCCGCCTTCCTCGCCGGCGCCGCGGCCGTCTCGATCCCGCAGGGAATGGGGCTCGAGCAGGTGGCGCTCGCGGCGCTGCTCGCCGCCGGCGTCGCCCTCGCCGCCGCCCTGGTCGTGCGGGCGACGGTGGAGGAGCGCTCGCGCCGCGAGGTCGAGGAGATGCGGCGCCAGCTGGTCGCCGCCGCCTCTCATGACCTGCGCACGCCGCTTGCCTCGCTGCGGCTGCTGGTCGAGTCGATCGACGACGGCGTGGTCACCGGCGCCGAGCGGGATCGCTACCTGCGGGAGGTGCGGACCCACGTCGACGCCCTCAGTGGCCTCGTCGACGATCTCTTCGAGCTCTCGCGGCTGGAGGCGGGGGAGATCTCCTGGACGATGCGCCAGGTCGAGCTCGGGGAGCTGATCGACGACACGGTCGCCGCGATGCGGGCGCCGGCCGAGGCCCGCGGCATCACCCTCGCGGCCGAGCGGCCGGCCGG
>JBLNAC010000165.1:0-5771 GCA_050259155.1 Syntrophothermus sp. | reverse complement strand
ATGTCGTGGGCGAGCTTGTCGGCCCAGCTCTCCTCGCGGGTGATCCGGGTCTGGGCGAAGCCGGTGACGCCGGGGCGGACGACGAGACGCTGCCAGTACTGGGGGATCTCGCGGCAGAGCTGGGCATAGAAGGTGGGCCGGATCGGCCGCGGGCCGACGATCGCCATGTCGCCGCGGAGGACGTTCCACAGCTGAGGCACCTCGTCGAGGTGGATCCTGCGGAGGACGCCGCCGATCCGGGTCCGCTCCTCCTCGGTGCGGCGCGTCAGCTCCTCTCCGTAGTAGGGCCCGAGCCGCTCTTCGGCATCGGGCTTCAGGGTGCGGAACTTGTACATCCAGAAGAGCTTCCCGGCGCGACCGACCCTGGCGCCGCGATAGAGGATCGGGCGGCCGGAGTCGAACGCGATCGCGGCGGCGGTCAGGGCGAGCAGCGGCGAGAGCAGCAGCAGAACCGAGCCGGAGATGAGGATGTCGAGGCCGCGCAGGACGACGTCCACGGGCCTGGCCTCGCCGGCGGCGGCCAGGGAGGCGAGCTCTTCCAGGCTCCCCTGGCCGGTGTCGATGCCCGCTAGGAGGGCGTCAGGTGGTGTGGGCTTGCGGGCGATGGTGAGGCACCGACGGTACCGAGGATGGTCTCGACCAGAAGAGACGGGTCGCGCCTGATCGGGGTCGCCGTGGCGCCGCGCTTGCCCAGTTCCAGCGCCCTCGGATCGGTGAGCGGGCGCATCCGGCCGGCGCGGATGAGCGCTTCGTCGACCCCGCCGAGGCGCCCCCCGTAGGTGGTGTAGACGGGCGTGCCGAGAGCCGCCGCCTCGCGGTTCATCGTCCCGCCGGCGGAGACGACGAGGTCGGCGAGCGCGACCAGGCTCTGCGCCTCGACCGCCCCGGGAGGCAGGATCACCGAGGGGAGCCGCAGGCCTTCGATGAACTCGCGCTGCTCCTGCGTACGCGGCAGCACCACGGCGTGGACATCCTCGTCGCGGCCGAGGCGGTCGAGCACCTTGGGGAACAGCGGATTCGACTTGCGGTGGTAGAGCGAGACGTCGGGCGGGGGCCGCACGATCACCACGACCCGCTCTTCGTCGACCCCGAGGCTGCGCAGCGCCTCGCCGTCCGGCTCGAAGTCGTAGAGGTAGTACTCCTCCTTCAGGCCCGGATAGGGGAAGTACTTCTCGGGGGTGACGCCAAACCGCCGAAGCCGCTCCAGCGGCACCGAGTCGGGGAACATGACCCGCCTGGCGAGGCGGCAGCCGATCCGGTGCTGGGTGACCGCGTACTCGTAGTCGTGCATGTTCGCCTCCGGAACCCCGAGCAGACGGGCGGCTATCGCCAGGTCGTTGGACCCGTGCGCGAGGGCGAGGTCGAAGGAGCGCTCGCGACCGAAGCGAAGCATCCCCGCGCTGCGGGCGCCGAGCCGGTAGGCCTTGCGAAGACGCGAGGCCCCGCCGTGCCGCCCGATCGGGGTGTGCCCGATCCCGTGGAGGTCGAGCAGGGCGAGGGTCTGCGCATAGTCGCGGGAGGTGACCTCGACCTCGTGGCCTTCCACCCGCAGCCGCGCGATGATCGGCCGCAGCACCAGCACGTGGGCCGGCGCCGACATGTCGACCCAGATGCGCAAGGGCTCAGACCGCGCTCGGGCTGAGCTGCGGATAGAGGGGAAAGCGGTCCATCAGGGGCTCGGTGCGGGCGCGGAGGCGGTCCCGCTCGGAGTCGAAGTCGCCGGTCAGGGCGGCGGAGATGACGGCGGCGATCTCGGTCATCTCCTCCTCCTCCATGCCGCGAGTGGTCAGCGCCGGGGTGCCGATTCGCAGGCCGGACGGGTTCATCGGCGGCCGCGGGTCGAAGGGGATCGCGTTGCGGTTGACGGTTATCCCGATCGCCTCCAGCCGGCTCTCGGCGGTCTGCCCGTCGAGGCCGGTGGGCGTCAGGTCGACGAGGACGAGGTGGACGTCGGTGCCGCCGGTGATGACCGGGACGCCGCCGGCTTCGAGGCCGGCGGCGAGCGCGCGGGCGTTGGCGATCGTCTGTCGCTGACGGACGCGGAACGGCTCGCTTGCGGCGATCCTCAGGGCCACCGCCTTGGCGGCGATCGTGTGCATCAGCGGGCCGCCCTGCTGGCCGGGGAAGATCGCTTTGTCGATCGCTTTCGCGTGCTCGGAGCGGCAGAGGATCATCCCGCTGCGGGGTCCGCACAGCGTCTTGTGGATCGTGGTCGTGACGACGTCGGCGTAGGGCACCGGGCTGGGGTGCTCGCCGGCGGCGACGAGGCCGGCGAAGTGGGCCATGTCGACCATCAGCTTGGCGCCGACCGCGTCGGCGATCTCGCGGAACGCGGCGAAGTCGAGGTGGCGCGGATAGGCCGACCAGCCGGCGACGATCAGCGCCGGCCGGTGCTCGTGGGCGAGGCGCTCGACCTCCTCCATGTCGACGCGCAGGTCCTCGCGTCGCACGTGGTAGGGCACCGGGTGGTAGAGCTTGCCGGAGACGTTCAGCTTCATCCCGTGGCTGAGGTGGCCGCCGTGGTCGAGCGCGAGCCCGAGGATCGTGTCGCCCGGCTCGATCAGCGCCATGTAGGCGGAGTTGTTCGCCTGGGCGCCGGCGTGCGCCTGGACGTTGGCGTGCTCGGCGCCGAACAGCTCCTTGGCACGCGAGATCGCAAGCTCCTCGGCGACGTCGACCTCCTCGCAGCCGCCGTAGTAGCGGCGGCCCGGGTAGCCCTCGGCGTACTTGTTCGTCAGCACCGAGCCGACCGCTTCGAGCACCCCCTGGGGGACGAAGTTCTCCGACGCGATCATCTCCAGGGTTCGCTGCTGTCGCCGCAGCTCGGCGGCGAGCACCGCGGCGATCTCGGGATCGACCTCGCTCAGGGGCGCGGTCTGAAAGTTCTCTGGCAGATCTCCAAACGTCATCGGGTCCCGGCGCGACGATAGCAACGGGCCGGGATACCCTGGGCGGGTGCCATCCCGGTGTCTCGCCCCCGGCACGCTCCTCCTCATCGCGCTCGCGGCCGCCCTTCCCGCGGTCGCGAGCGCGGCTCCGGAGGATCCCTGCCACGGCCCCTCGGCGCGCCACCTGCGCTGTCCCAACCTGCGAATCGGCCCCCCTGCGGAGATGTACGTCCAGTACGTGAGCCCCAGCCGGGTGCTGCTGCGCGCCACCAGCGACGTGCGCAGCCGGGGACTCGGGCCGATCGAGCTGCACGGGCGCCGCAACGGCTGGCGGACGATGAAGGTGAACCAGCGCATCTACCGCAGGGGAGGCGGACACATCGACGTGCGCACCCGCGCGAGCCTGCGCTTCACCGACGTCGGCGCCTACTTCGGCGGCTCGTACTGGAAGGTCCACCAGCTCGCCCGCTTCGAGCTGCGGCGAAAACGGCCCGACGGCAGCCTCGGCCCGGTGGTGCGGACCAGCCCGAAGCTCAACTACTGCCTTCGCGACCTGGAGCTGACGCGGCCCGGCCGGCGATCGCCCTCCCGCCCGCACTACCCGGCCTGCAACCAGAACCCCTACCGCAACCGGATCACCCTGGGGACCTCGGTCGGGTGGTCGGACATCTATCCCGCTCCCTACGACAAGCAGTGGATCGACGTCGCCGGCCTCACCGGCTGCTTCGCGTTCGTGATGACCGTCGACCCCAAGCACCTCTTCTTCGAGTCCGACGAGACCGACAACTCCTCGCGACGCTTCGTGCGGCTGCCCTTCGACGGCAGCTCCTGCTGACTAGGCGAGGCCGACCGAGGCCAGGGCGCTGATCAGGTCGCCCTCGGAGAGGGCCCCGTGGCGGAGGATGGTCCAGACGCCGCCGCGGTCCAGCTCGGCGAGGTCGACCACGGTCGAGGGCAGGCCGGTGAGCTCGCCGCCGTCCAGCACGAGGTCGACCCCGGCGAGGATGTTGCCGGGGACGTCGGAGAGGCGAGCCGCCGCCGGCTCGCCGCTGTGGTTGGCGGAGGTCTGGAAGATCGGGCACATCGCGCCGGCCAGGGGCCCCTCGATCAAGCGGATTCCGAGCCGGGTCGGGTCCTCGCGGCAGGCCAGCGGATAGCGGCGCTCGGGGTTGTCGACGATCAGCGTCACCGGCCCCGGCAGCAGGGCGCTGACGGCGGCGGCGGTGCGCGGCCCAAGTCCCGCGACCAGCTCGCGCAGCGCCATCGGCGAGAAGTACATGACCGCCGACGACTTGCCGCCGCTGCGGCCCTTCAGCTGGTGGATGCGGACGACCGCGGCGGGGTTGAGCGGGTCGCACGCGAGCCCATAGAGCCCGTCCGCCGGGAAGACCGCGACACCGCCCGCCGCCACGCAGCGTTCGAGCGCGCTCCGGGCCCCCTCGCTCGCGGCGGCGACCGGCTCGGGCCCGCGACGGGCGCTCATCTCTCCCCCACCACGACGCGCTCGATCCCGGCCAGGTCCTTCCGGATCTCGATCCGTCCGAATCCCGCTCCGCGAACGAGCTGCGCGACGGCCTGCGCCTGTCCCTCCCCCACCTCGACCGCGACCGCCGCCGCGGTGGCGGTCGACTCCGCGCCCGTGGGGGCGAGATGACCGCCCCGCCCGCCGGGGCCGCCGGAGGAGAAGAGGGCGCGATAGGCATCGAGCCCGTCGGGCCCGGCGAGGAGGGCCTCGCGCGGCTCCCAGTCCCTCACCTCGGGAGCCAGACCGGGCCAGTCCCGCGCCGCCACGTACGGAAGGTTGGCGAGGACGAGGTCGAAACGGCCGCCGTCCGGCACGCTCCCGGCACGGATCTCGACCCGCCCGGCGAGGCCCAGCCGCGCGGCGTTGGCCCGCGCCACCGCGAGCGCGCCCGGCGAGGTGTCGGTGGCCACCACCCTGCACTCGGGCAGCTCGTCGGCGACCGCGAGGGCGATCGCCCCCGAGCCGGTGCCGAGGTCGAGCAGCCGCCGCGGCCGGCGCTCGACCGCGACCTCGACCAGCAGCTCGGTCTCGGGCCGCGGCACCAGCACCCGGGGGTCGACCTCGAGCTCGATCCGACGGAACCCCCTGCGCCCGAGGATGTAGGCGCAGGGCTCGCGCCGCAGGCGGCGCCGGACCAGCGCGCCGAACCGGCGCGCCTCCGCCGGCGCCACCTCGGCCCCGGGGCTCGCGGCGAGCGCCGCCCTCCCCCGGCCCGTCGCCTCGGCCAGCAGCAGCTCGGCGTCGAGGCGCGGGTCCTCCACTCCGGCGGCCCGGAGGGCGTCGACGGACGCTTCCAGTGCCTGCCCGACGGACACCTCAGGCGAGCGCGGCGGCGGCGAGCTTCTGGCGTTTCTCCTCCGCCGCGAGCGCCTCGGTGAACTCGGTCAGGCCGCCGGCGAGGACGCCGTCGAGGTCGTGGGAGGAGAGCTTGATCCGGTGGTCGGTGACCCGGCCCTGCGGAAAGTTGTAGGTCCGCACCTTCCCGGAGCGCTCGCCGCTGCCCACCTGCGCCTTGCGCTCGGAGGCGATCTTCGCCTGCTGCTCGGCCAGCTCGCGCTCGTAGAGCCGCGCGCGCAGCACCCGCATCGCCCGCTCCTTGTTCTGCAGCTGCGACTTCTCGTCCTGCATCGAGACGACGATCCCGGTCGGCCTGTGGGTGATCCGCACCGCCGAGTCCGTCGTGTTGACGGACTGGCCGCCCGGGCCGGAGGACCGGTAGACGTCGATCTGCAGGTCGCTCGGGTCGACCTCGACCTCGACCTCCTCGACCTCGGGCAGGACCGCGATCGTCGCAGTGGAGGTGTGGATGCGACCCTGTGACTCGGTCACCGGCACGCGCTGCACCCGGTGCGTCCCGC
>JBLNAC010000164.1:0-2870 GCA_050259155.1 Syntrophothermus sp. | reverse complement strand
AAGTCGGCGAGCAACGGATGCACATGGCATTGGGCTACCGCTACAGCGGCTGCCCGGGCGGGCCCGCTCCGGGGTGGCTCGGGCCCATGGCCGGAATGATGGGAGGCGGGGTCGGCGGATCCGGCGGCTATCGCCCCGGCATGATGGGCGAAGGGGAATACGGACAACGCGGCGACTCCCCCGGCACGATGATGGACGGCCACGGGCCCGGGTCGGAGAGGGGCGACGAGGACTTCAGCGGACCCTCTGCGGGGGCGATGGTAGGCATGATGGCCGTCCTGATCGGAGCGGCCGCGATCGGCGTCCTCTTGCTGGCTCGCCGCCGCAACACCGCACCGCTGGAGACCCTCAAGCGCCGCTACGCGAACGGAGAGCTGAGCGATCAGCAGTACGAAGAGGCCAAGCGTCTGCTGGAGGGGAGCCGGTGAGGATGGCCGCCACGCCACTGCTCGCGGACATGGGTTGGGGCAACCACATGGGGGATTGGGGCGCTGGCTGGTGGATCTTGATGGCCGTCCTGATGGTGGCCTTCTGGGGTTTGGTCATCGTCGGGATCGTCTGGCTGCTGCGGTCGCTCTGGGGTCCGCAGGGGCAGCGCGCCAAGAGCCCCAGGGAGGTACTGGACCATCGCCTGGCCAGCGGTGAGATCTCGCCGCAGGAGTACCGCCAGCGGCGCGAGCTGCTCGGAGCCGGCAAGCCGGGCGAGGGCGCCGGGTGAGCCTCGATGCGGATCCTCCTCCTCGTCGACGACCAGCCCTAAGGCAGTGAGCGGGGCCGCCCGACCCGGGGCGGCTCAGTCGCGGTAGCGGTAGCGGCCGCGGCTGGCCCAGGACCCGAGGTCGATCAAGAAGGCGAGGATGACGATGAACCACTCGAAGCCGTAGACGCGGTTCGAGCTGCTCCACATCACCGCGTAGGCGAGGGTCGTCCAGGGCAGGAGGAAGAAGCCGAGGAAGGGCACGAACCAGCTGTCGAAGGCGCGGCTGAGCAGGTCGGTGAAGAGCCAGAGCGCGAACAGCGCCAGGCGCGGCGAGATGATGGCGAAGAGGACGATCAGGCAGCCGATGGGCTGACCGTATCGGGTTGCCGGGGCCGCGGCGAGCTAGTTCATCGATTCGTTATGGGCAGCGCGTAAGGTCTGGAACGGAAAGGAAGGAAGATGAGCAGACTCGAGAAGCTGATGACGATGCTGAACCCGGACAAGACCCGGATGCCGACGCCGGAGGAGGCGCTGCCGGGACGCAGTGAGCCGGCCTTCGAGGTTCCCGAGGTCCACGCCGTTCTCGGGACGCCGATCAAGCCGCCCTTCCCGGACGGGATCGAGACGGCCTACTTCGCGCTCGGCTGCTTCTGGGGCGCCGAGCGGCTCTTCTGGCAGCTCGAAGGCGTCTACTCGACGGCGGTCGGCTACATGAACGGGACGACCCCCAACCCCACCTACGAGGAGGTGTGCAGCGGCGGGACCGGGCACGCCGAGGCCGTCCTCGTCGCCTTCGACCCGCAGAGGGTCTCCTACGCCGATCTGTTGAAGGTGTTCTTCGAGGAGCACGACCCGACACAGGGGATGCGCCAGGGCAATGACGTTGGCACCCAGTACCGCTCCGGGATCTACTACGCGAGCGACGCCCAGAGGGCGACGGCGGAGATGGTGCGAAGGTCCTACGACGAGGCTCTGCGGAGCGCGGGTCACGAGCCGATCACGACCGAGGTCGAGCCCGCCGGAACCTTCTACTACGCGGAGGACTACCACCAGCAGTACCTGCACAAGGTGCCGAACGGCTACTGCGGACTGGCCGGCACGGGAGTCTCGTGCCGCATCCCGGCCGCCGCCGTCTGATCGCGGCGGCGCGCCCCCGGCGCGGCGAATAGCATCCCGCGTTCGTGGCGCCCTCGCTCGGTTCCTACATAGGCGGCTGCGCCGCCGTGATCGGCATCGTCGCGGCGCTCGGCCTCGGCGGATACTGGCTCCGGCGCTGGATCGTGCCGGAATTCTCGGGCGCCCTGGCGCGGCTCGCCGACGCGACGATCGCCGTCGCGCTGCTCGTGATCTCGCTCGAGGTCCTCGGCACCCTGAGCCTTCTCTACGAGGGCTGGATCATCTTCTTCACGATCGCCGTGGGGCTCCTGGCCGCGCTGCTCGGCCGGCAGATGGCGCCGGCGGAGCGCCGCGAGGTGATGGCGCCCAAGGTGCAGACCGCGGCGCTGCTGATCGCGGTGGCGGTCGCCTCCTTCACGGTCGCCGAGTGGACCTTCCCCTCCCAGCTCAGCCTCGACCAGGGGATGTTCGGCGGCGACACGACCTGGTACCACATGCCGTTCGCGGCGACCTTCGCCCAGGAACACTCGACCGTCCATCTCCACTTCACCGACCCGCTGCGGCTGGCGGCCTGGTTCTACCCGCAGAGCTCGGAGCTGATCCATGGCGCCGCGATCGCGATCTTCAAGAGCGACTGGCTCTCGCCGCTGATCAACCTGATCTGGCTGGCGATCGCGCTGCTCGCAGCCTGGTGCGTCGGCCGCCCCTACAAGGTCGGCCCGGCGACGCTGGTCGCCGCCGCGATCGTCCTCGACTCCGGGGTGATGATCGAGACCCAGCCGGGGGAGGGCCGCAACGACATCATGGGCCTCGCCTTCCTGATCGCCTTCGCCGCCTTCCTCATCAACGGCCATCAGCGACGGGCGCCTCAGGAGGGGGCGGTCCAGGACGAACCGGAGCGCGACGCGCCGCTGCTCGACAAGGGCCCGCTGGTGCTGGCGGGAGTCGCCGCCGGCCTCGCCGCCTCGGTCAAGCTCACCTTCCTGATCCCGGTGGCGGCGATCGCGATCGGCGTCGTCGTCTTCAGCGGCCGCGGCCGGCGCTGGACCACGGC
>JBLNAC010000163.1:0-18008 GCA_050259155.1 Syntrophothermus sp. | reverse complement strand
CGTCTTTCGCGGCGGCCTCGGCGCCGACCTCGAGCTGGCCCACGGGCTCGGCGTGATGGAGGGGCACGACGCGGTCTGGTGAGCGCCCGAACCGACGCACCTCACCGCACCCGCCCACCTCCACCCGGCCGCGGGGCGCGCGGGGCCCCCCGACCCCGACGCCCGCCGACCACAGCCAGCTCGTGCGGCGCTGGTGGTATCCGGCCGATTCGTCGTCAACCCCGAGGCAGGAGACCTCCCAGCGGCGGCCGGGGACCTCGACCGTCCCCTCGATCGGCACCCCGGCCCGCTTGCGGGTCCAGCCCCAGCCGCGGCCGCCGGGGCTCGGGCAGGTCGCCTCGACCGCCTCGCAGTCCCCGAGCACGAGGCTGGCGCGCAGGTCGCGCGCGTCGATCTCGAGGCGGGGCCCTTCGAGGACCACCTCGCGGCTGCCGGGTCGCAGCGACGTGTGCGCCGCCTGCCTTCTCGCCGCCCGGTCCCAGAGCACCCAGAAGCACTGGCCCAGCGGCCCCACCTCGGCCCGCGCGGCGCAGAGCATCAGCTCGTCGCCGAAGACCCCGACGTAGCGCCAGCGCTTGCGGTTCTGGCCCTCGCTGCGCAGCGGCATCGGGGCGCCGCGATCTCCTCCGAGCCTCTCGGGCAAGCTCGACATGCCCTCAGCCCGCCGCGGCTTCGAGCCGCTCCGCCAGCCGCCTCATCCCGCGCTTCCGAGCCGCCGCCGCGGCTCCGCCCCAGTCGGTCACAGAATCAGGCGGCGGCTCGACGCCGGCGTCGCGCAGCGTCGCGATGTCCTTGAAGGCGAGGAGCTCTTCGCGCGCCTCGATCAGGGCCGAGCGCAGCTTCGGCCGCCGCTCGCGTATCGCCCCGTCGAGCACCGCCTCGAGCGATCCGTCGCGGCGCAGCAGCTCGGCCGCCGTCTTCGGCCCGACCCCCTTCGCGCCCGGCAGGCCGTCGGAGGGGTCGCCGCGCAGGGCGATGAAGTCGGGGACGAGCTCGGGGCCGATCCCGTAGCGGTCGCGCACCTCCGCCGGGCCGACCTCCTCGGCGCCGTTGCCGCCGGTGCGGACGTAGAGGACGGTGACGGCCCCGCTCGCGCACTGGTACATGTCGCGGTCCCCGGTCAGCAGAAGCGCCCGCCCGCCCGCCTCCTCCTCCCGCCGCGCCAGGGTTCCCAGCAGGTCGTCGGCCTCGAGGTCCTCGCTGCTCGCGATCACCCAGCCGAAGGCGGCGAAGAAGACGGGCGCCTCCCCCAGCTGGGGCTCGAGCTCGGCGGGCATCTCCTCCTCGCGCCGCTCGTGATAGGCGGGGTAGAGGTCGACCCGGTAGGCCGCCGCGTCGGGGCCGAAGCAGAGGACCACGGCGCGGGGACAATGGGCTTCCACCTCGCGCAGGATCAGGTTGGCCGCGCCGAGCAGCGCGTTGACCGGTCGTCCGTCCGCGCCGACGATCGTCCTCGGCAGCGCGTAGAAGGCTCGGAACAGCATCGACGGGGCGTCGACGACCAGGAGCGGCGCGGTCATCCCCCACTTATAGAGCGAAATGCGCCGCCCGGGTCTCGGCGCTGACTAGATTGGGCGGCCGTGGACGCGCCAGCCCTTCGCATCGCCGACCTGCAGAAGCGCTACCCGAACGGGGTCGAGGCGCTGCGCGGCGTCTCGCTCGAGATACCGCCGGGGGAGCTGTTCGGGCTGCTCGGTCCCAACGGCGCCGGCAAGTCGACGCTGATCCACTGCACGACCGGCCTCGCGCAGCCGACCGGGGGCGAGATCGAGGTCTTCGGCCACGACGCGATCCGCGACTACGCCGCGGCCCGCCAGGCGGTCGGGCTGGCGCCGCAGGAGCCGAACCTGGACTGGTTCCTGACCGTCGAGGAGTCGCTCGACTACCACGCCGGCTACTTCGGGATGCCGAAGCGGGAGCGCCGCGAGCGGAGCCGCGAGCTGCTCGAGACCTTCTCCCTCACCGAGAAGCGCGAGGAGCGCACCCGCACGCTCTCGGGCGGCATGAAACGGCGGCTGATCCTGGCGCGGGCGATGATGCACCGGCCGCGGCTGCTGATCCTCGACGAGCCGACCGCCGGGGTCGACGTCGAGCTCCGTCTCGAGCTCTGGCACTACGTGCAGCGGATCAAGGACGAGGGGACCACGATCCTGCTCACGACCCATTACCTGGAGGAGGCCGAGCAGCTCTGCGACCGGATCGCCTTCATCGCCGCGGGCCAGGTCGTCTCCGAAGGCACCAGCGGCGAGCTGGCCGAGCGGTTCGGCGTCGCCAACCTCGAGGACGCCTACCTGGCGCTCGTCGGCCGCAAGGAGCTGTCGCGCTCCCATATCCCGGTCGAGGAGGAGGTCCAGGCTTGAACGCCGCCCAGATCCGGTTCGCGACGCTCTGGCGCCGCGAGGTGAGCCGGTTCATGAAGATCAAGAAACAGACGCTCGGCGGGCCGCTGCTGGAAACCTTCCTCTACATCACCGTGTTCGGCGCAGCGCTCGGCTCGCGGATCAAGGAACTGCACGGGATCGAATACATCCTCTTCGTCATCCCCGGGCTGATCATGATGGCCTGGGCGACCAACGCCTTCACCAACAACTCCTCCTCGATCCTCCAGCAGAAGTTCCAGGGCGCGATCCAGGACCAGCTGTCCTCGCCCGCCTCGCCCGCCGAGCTGCTGGTCGCGCTCTCGCTCGGGGGGTTCGTGCGCGGGATGATGGTGGCGACGATCACCTTCGTCGTCTCGGTCGTCCTCGTCGGCCTTCCCGTCGACCACGTGCTCGTCCTGATCCCCGCGCTGTTCCTGGTCGGGTTCTTCTTCTCCCAGCTGGGGGTGCTGGTCGGCGTCCGTGCCGAGCAGTTCGACGACGTCGCCTTCGCCCAGACCTTCGTCCTGCAGCCGCTGATCTTCCTCGGCGGCGTCTTCTACTCGGCCTCGCTGCTGCCGCAGCCGTTCGAGACCCTGACCCGGTTCAACCCGATCTTCTACATGATCTCCCTCGTCCGCTACGGCTTCGTCGGCTACACGGAAGTCAGCATCCCGCTCTCGCTGCTGGCGCTGACCGCGGCCACCGCCGCGCTGTTCGTCGCCAACCTGCGGCTCTTCTCGGCCGGCTACAAGCTGCGCGCGTAGGCGCTCAGCCGCCGCTGTTCTCCTCGACCCAGCGCAGGTAGCCGGAGGAGCCGGCGACGATCGGCGTCGCGACGATCTCGGGCTCGTCGTAGGGGTGGAGATCGCGGATCGCGGACTCCAGCGCCTCGTAGCGCCTGCGGGTCGTCTTCGCCAGGCACTGCCACTCCCGCTCCTCCTCGATCTCGCCCTGCCAGCGGTAGCGGCTGACGATCGGGCCGACGACCTGGACGCAGGCCGCGAGGCGCGAATCGACGAGGGCCGCTGCGATCCGCTCCGCGACGTGTTCGGAGGGGACCGTGGTCAGCACCTGCACGCACTCGGTCATCGCTGGTCGGCTCCCTGGCTGGCGCCCGCCCCTCTCTACAATCACGAGAACGGATGGCTAGTCGAATTCGCCGGCGGCGCCGCAAGCATCAGCACCACGTCTGGCGCACCGTCCTCATCGTAATCGGTGTGATCGCCGCCGCGGCCGTCGTCGCCGGCGGGATCGCGGCCGCCTGGGCGCTGAAGATCTACAACTCGGCGCCCCCGCTCTCCAGCCTCAAGCCGGTCCAGAAGGGCCGCTCCTCGGCGATCTACGCCGCCGACGGCTCGTTGATCGGGTTCGTCCGGTCGGAAAACATCCGCCAGCCGATCCCCGCCAGCCAGCTTCCCGAAGACCTCAAGAACGCCACGGTCTCGATCGAGGACAAGGGCTTCTGGGAACACGGGGCGCTCGACCCGCAGGGCATCGTCCGCGCCGCCTGGAAGGACCTGCTGGCGGGCGGCAAGCCGGTCCAGGGCGCCTCGACCATCACCCAGCAGCTGGTCCGCAACCTCTACATCCAGCACCCCGAAGACACGCTCCATCGCAAGATCGTCGAAGCGCATCTGGCGGAAGACCTGTTCAAGAAGCACGACCGCGAATGGATCCTCACCCAGTACCTCAACACGGCTCCCTACGGGACCAACGAAGGCCAGACCGCGGTCGGCGCCGAAGCGGCGGCCCAGACCTACTTCAACAAGCCCGCCAAGGACCTCACCCTGACCCAGGCCGCGCTGCTCGCGGGCCTGCCCCAGGCACCGTCCGAATACAACCCCTTCCTCTACCCGAAGGCGGCGCTGAAGCGCCGCAACGAGGTGCTGGGGACGATGGTCGAACAGGGCTACATCAGCCAGAGCGAATACGCCGCCGCGAGGACGCGCGGGCTCGGCCTCGACCGCGGCCACAAGTACAGCGTGATCAAGGACCAGTTCATCTATGACCTGGTCCTCGACGAACTGATCGAACGCTACGGGATCAACACCGTTCGCAACGGGGGCCTCAGGGCCTACACGACCATCGACCCCGAAAAGCAGGCGCAGGCCGAAGCGGCGATCGCCGAATCCTGCTACGTCTGCTACGAAGGCGGCCCGGCCGCCGGGCTCGCCTCGGTCAACCCCAAGGACGGCGCGATCGTGGCGCTCGCCTCGAGCCCGCCGGGCGAAGGCGAAGAACAGTTCAACTACTCCTGGCAGGCGCAGCGGCAGCCGGGCTCCTCGTTCAAGACCTTCGTCCTCACCACCGCGATCAAGCAGGGCATCGATCCCTACTCGACCTACTACGACGGCACCTCGCCGATCACGCTGCCGATCCCGGGAGGCGGTTACTGGACGGTCCACAACGCCGAGCCCGGCGGCGGCGTGATGTCGCTGGCCGACGCGACGACCAACTCGGTCAACGTCGTCTTCGCCCAGCTCGACCTCGACGTCGGCCCCGAAGCGGTGACCGAAACCGCGGAGGAAATGGGTATCGAATCGGAACTCCAGTCGGTTCCCGCCGAGGCGATCGGGGGGCTCGCCTACGGCGTCAGCCCGCTCGAAATGGCGGATGCCTACGCGACCCTCGCCAACGGCGGCATCCACCATGACCCGACCGCGGTGAGCCGGGTCGAATTCCCCAACGGCAAGGTCGATCGCCTGCTCAGCGACGCCGGCGAACGCGTGCTCACTCCGGGTCAGGCATACGAAGTGACGAAAATCCTCGAGACGGTGATCACCGAAGGCACCGGCGCCGGCTACACCTACATGGGGTGCGGATCGGAGGCCGGCAAGACGGGCACGTCGGAGGAAGAGTCCGACGCTTGGTTCGTGGGCTACACGCCGCTCTACGCCACCGCGGTCTGGGTGGGACACCCGACCTCGCGCGAATACACCGGCTTCGGCGGTCCGACCGCGGGCCCGATCTGGCAGAACTTCATGTCCCACGCGCAGGGCGGCGACTGCCCCGAATTCGAAACCCCGTCGAGCCTGCCCGAACTTTCGCCCTTCAGCAGCGAACACACCCGCTCCTACTCGGAAGTCGGCCGCGGCCAGGAAGAATCCGAAGAAGGCGAAGCGGAAGAAAAGAGCGGCAAGGCGAAGAAGGAAGAAGCCGAAGAAGCCGAACAGGAAGAACAGGAACCCGAAGAAGAAGAACCAAGCCCGGAACCCGCGCCCGCTCCGGCGCCCGAACCGAGCCCCGGCCCGCCGCCCTCGATCGGCGGCGGCGTCGCACCCGGATAGCGGCTCGCGGCTGGCAGCCGCTCACGGTTGGATCGACTTAGGCAAGCTGCATAGACATCGGCCAATTGGGGCGTAGGATGCCGGGAGGATGAAGCGCTTCGCTTCCGTTGCCCCCCTCGTCGTCCTCGGGCTCTGCGCCGCCGCGGCGCCGGCGCTCGCAGCGCCGGCGGTGAACGGGACGTTCCCCGTCAAGGGCGTCGAAACGAACAACAAGATCGTCGCCGGGCCCGACGGCAACATGTGGGTGACGGTCAGCGGCGCCGAAGCCGGCGAAAACGACGTCGCCCGGATCACGCCGTCCGGGGAAGTGCAGGAGTTCGAACTGGCCGGGATCCAGCAGGCGTCCGGGATCGCGGTCGGGCCGGAAGGCAGGCTCTGGGTGACCGGCGTCAACGCGGTCGCCAGCTTCTCGCCGGGCGACCCGAAAACCAGCTCCAAAGCGACGGAAAACCCTGCGATCGCCGGCAACTCGCCGATCGTCGCGGGCCCGGACGGGAACATGTGGGTGGCGACCAAAGAAGTGGTCCTCCGCTTCGCGCCTTCGAACCCGGCAACGACGACGCCCTTCCCCGTGGGCGAACTCGCGCCGACGGACATCGACGTCGCCGGCTCCCTGCTGGCGATCGCCGAAGGGGGCGCGAAGAACCGGATCGTGACGATGACGACCGCCGGCTCTGAGGTCGACTTCCCGATCGGCGGCGGCTCCCAGGGGGTCGCCGGCGCCCCCGGTGGCCAGATCGCCTTCTCCGCGCCCCTCGCCACTCCCGAGCAGGTCGGTCTGATCTCGCCGCCGAGCCCGGCCCAGTCGAGCGAACTCCTCGGCGATCCGTTCGGGGTCGCGCTCGGAGCCGACGGCGCCTACTGGATCGTCCAGTTCGCGCCCGGGGCCCTGACGCGGATGACGACCAGCGGCCAGAAGACCCCGCTGAGCGGACTGCCGCCCGAATCCGCGCGCCAGATCGCCGCCGGCCCAGGCAACACCCTGTGGGTGACGCTGACGAAGAACGAAGCGGAAGGCGTCGCCCGCGTCTCCGGCCTCGAACCGCCGCAGGGAGGGGGCGGGGGCGCGCCGCAGACGAAGATAGCCAAGGGGCCGAATAAGGTCGTGAAGACGGCGAAGGCGAAGGCGAAGGTCAGCTTCCGCTTTACCTCGACCGCCCGGGGGTCGGGTTTCGAGTGCGCGCTGACCACGCTGCGCAAAGGCAAGAAGCAGCCGCAGCCGGTTTTCAAATCCTGCAAATCGCCGAAGACCTACAGCTTGAAGCCGGGCCGCTACCGGTTCAGGGTGCGGGCAGTCCTCGCTGGTCAGACCGACCAGACGCCGGCCTCCAGCACCTTCCGTGTCGTCCACGTCAAGCCCAAGCACAAGCGCTGAGCAGCCGATCGAAGCGGTCGTCTTCGACTGGGACGGGACCCTGGTCGACTCGAAGCGGGCGCTGATCGCGAGCTTCCGGGAGACGACCGCCGAGGTGATCGGCGAGCCGTTCCCGACCGCGCCAGAGGACGTCGAGCGGATGATCCAGGTCCGCGGCCGCGAGGCCTTCGAAGAGATAGCCGGCGGGGACCCCGACCTCCTGGAGCGGATCGAAGAGGTCTTCCACCGCGTCTACGTCGCCAGGCAGACGACGATCCAGCCGTTTCCCGGCGCGCTCGAGACCCTGGCCCGGCTGCGCGGCGCCGGCCACCGCCTCGGCGTCGCGACCTCGAAGGCGCGCATCCGACTGGACCTCGAAGCCGAGCGAACCGGGATCGGCGCCCTGATCGACGTAAGCATCAGCGGCGACGAGGTGGAGGCCGCCAAGCCCGACCCCGAGCAGGTCGCGGCCGCGATCGCGGCGCTGGGCGCCGACCCCGCGCGCACCCTCTACGTCGGCGACGGGCCCAACGACGTGCTCGCCGGCCGCGGGGCCGGGGCGGTGACCGTCGCGGTCACCTTCGGCTTCCATCCCGAGGAGGCTCGCGCCGCCGCTCCCGACCACGTCGTCGATTCGCTCCCCGAGCTGATCGGCCTCGCCGGCGTCGCCCGCAGCGCCTGAGCGCCCCGGCCGGTCGCCGCGCCGCGTCCGCTCCGGCCCGGTGCCCTTCCTAGCGCGCGGACACCTCGATCAACTCGACCCGGTACTGGTCGGGGTCGCGGACGAAGCAGATGCGGGGGCCCTCGCTGCGACCGCCCGGGCGGTAGGGAGGCTTCTCGGGCTCGATCCCCTCCGCGGCGAGGCGCTCGAGGGTGCCGTCGAGGTCGTCGACGCCGACGGCGATGTGGTTGTAGCCGGTGCCCAGGTCGTACTCGGCGACGCCGTGGTTGTACGTCAGCTCGAGCACCGGGCTCTCGCCCGGGAGCGCCATGAAGACGTTGATCGCCTCGTCGCCGATCGGCATCCGCCCAGCCTCTTCGAAGCCGAGCTTCTCGTAGAAGGAGACCGAGCGGTCGATGTCGCCGATCCGGTAGCAGGTGTGGAGGTAGGTGATCACCCCGAGCGAAGGCTATCGCGCGGGGAATCTCGCTTGAAAATGAGGTATTGACGGCGTCGCGCGCGCCTGAATAGGTTGCGAGGACGCTCGCCGCGGTCTCGTCCGGTTCCGCACACCGTCAGAAAGGTCAGAAAGGCAAACTCTTGCGAAACGCGCGCACACCGGTCCGTCTCAGGGCACTCGTCCTCGCGGCCACTGCACTCATCCTCGCTCTCCTCGCCCTCCCGGCTGCCGCCGGCGCGGTGACTGCGACGGGCGTCACCGACACGGTCCACATCGAGCTCGTCAAGGGCAAGCTCAAGTTCGTCGCCCCCCAGACCGTGACCCAGGGCGATGAACTGGAAATCGTCAACGACACCAACCCCAAACAGGTCGGCCCACACACGTTCTCGCTGGTCACCAAGGGGTCGCTGCCGAAGACGGCCGGCGCGCGGAAGAGCTGCTTCACGCCGAAACACATCTGCTTCTCGATCGCGACCTGGCACAAGTTCAATCCGAAGACCGAAAAAGTCGGTCAGAACCCGGCGGAGGCAGGCGCGGACGGATGGAGCACGATGGGCTCGCTCTCGAAGAAGGGCGACTCCTGGTTCAGCGGCGAAAAGAAGGGGGGCTCCTTCGCCCAGGAGGTGACCGCGAAGCCGGGCACGCTCTACTTCATGTGCGCCGTCCACCCCTGGATGCAGGGGAAGATCCAGGTGGTGGCGCCGCCCGCCCCGACCCCGCTGCCCTGAGCGCGACGCCGGGAGAGCGCCCCGATCCGCCCCGCCTCGGGCGCCGAGCCTTCCTCGGCGCCCTGGGCGGCGGCGCCCTCGCCGCCCTCGCTCCGCAATGGGTGCGGGGCGGGGCGCTCCCGCTTCCCGGCGAGCCGGCGCCGGCCGAGGCGGCGGTGCCCTTCCGGGCGGCGCTGCCGATTCCCCGCGAGCTCCACGGCGACGAGATCGAGATCCCGATCCAGGAGGCCGAGGCGCAGATCCTCCCCGGCCGCAGGACGCGCCTGTGGACCTACGGGGGAACCTTCCCCGGGCCCACGATCCGGCGTTGGGCCGGCCGGCGGACCCGGGTCACGTTCCACCACCGGCTGCCCGCGGCGGGCGAGCTGACGGCCCACTTCCACGGCGGCCACAACCGTACCCAGTTCGACGGCCAGCCCGGCGGCCTCACCGCCTCGCACCCGGCCTCGTTCTACTGCGACATCCCGGCCGGCCTCAGCCCGCGGCAGTCGGGCAACGACCTCCTGATCCGCCCCGGCAGCCGCAAAACCTATCTCTACGACCTGGTCGAGGAGGGTCGCCCGGTGCGCTCGGCCTTCCGCTGGTACCACGACCACCGCCTCGACCGCACCGCGCCGCACGTGTGGAGGGGACTGGCCGGGATGTTCATCGTCGACGACGGGTTCGACGCCTCCCTGCCGCTCCCCAGCGGCGAGCGCGACATCCCGCTGATGATCGCCGAGCGCAGCTTCGACCGGCACAACCAGCTGACCGACCCCTTCAAGCAGCGCCGTAACCCGCCCGCCGACGGCGTCGTCGGCGACCGCGTGCTCGTCAACGGCGCCTTCATGCCGCACCATCACGTCGACCCCCGGCGCTACCGGCTGCGGATCCTCAACGCCTCGCCGTTCCGAAGCTACAACCTCCACCTCTCCAACGGCGCGCCGATGGCCCAGATCGCGACCGACAGCGGCCTGATGCCGGCGCCGGTGCGCCGCAGCGAGATCCTGCTCGGCCCGGCCGAGCGGGTCGAGGTGGTCGTCGACTTCTCAGCCGCCCGCGGCGAGTCGGTCGAGCTGCGCAGCACGGCGCGCCACAGCGGGCGCAACGTCGCCGGCGCGCGGACCTACGCCGGCGCGCTGATGCAGTTCCGGGTCGGCTCGGCGCGGCTGCCCGACCGCACCCGTGTGCCCCGGAAGCTGCGGCCGCTGCCGGCCTGGACCCGCCGCGCCGGGCGCAGGCCCGACCATCGCTGGGAGATCACAGTCGGCGGTCTCTTCAAGACCACCTGGCTGCTGAACGGGCGCACCTTCGACCCCGCCTACTGCGACACGTACCCGCGCCTCGGCTCGGTCGTCACCTGGGAGATCCACAACCGCACCAGCGTCGCCCACCTGATGCACCTGCACCACAACGACTGGTACCTGCTCGAGCGCGACGGCCGCCGGCCGCCGCCCTGGGAAGCCTGCCTCAAGGACACGTTTTTCGTCTTCCCCGGCGAACGGATCCTGATCGCCGGGCACCTCGCCGACTACCCCGGCAGGTTCGTCGTCCACTGCCACATGCTCGACCACGAGGACCACGGCCTGATGGGCCAGTTCCAGGTCGTCCGCGCCTGAGCGATGATGCGGTCGTGGGCGACGACCGGATCCACCGCTTCCGCCGCGCGCGCCGCGACCCCTCGCTGGTCGTGATCGAGGGCTTCCACGCCCTCAAGCACGCGCTGCGATTCGGGGCCGACCTCGAGGAGGCGGTCGCGGTCGACCCGGAGGCGCTCGAGCGGATGGCGGCCGACCTCGCCCCCGACCTGGCCGGCAGGTTCGCGGGCGCGGTGGCGGCCGTCGATCCCGACACTCTGGCCCGGATGGTGCCGGTGGCACCGCCGACCGGGGTGGTCGCGATCGCCCGCCGCCCTGCGTTCGACCTCGAGGCGACCCTCGACGACCCGCGGCCGGCGCCGGTCGTCCTGCTCGAGCGTCCCCGGCACATGGGGAACGTCGGCGCCTGCGTCCGGGTCGCCGCCGCCGCCGACGCGGCGGCGCTGCTGACGACCGGCGAGCACGATCCCTGGCACCCGGACGCGGTTCGCGGCGGTGCCGGCCTGCAGTTCGCGCTCCCGGTCGGTGGGGTCGCGGCGCCGGCGGACTTCGGACGGCCGCTCCTGGCCATCGACCCCGACGGCGAGCGCCTGCGCCCCGGGACGCTGCCGCCGCGCGCCGTGCTCGCCTTCGGGACCGAGCGGCACGGCCTCAGCGCGGAGCTGCTCGAGCGGGCAGAGGCGAGGATCTCGATCCCGATGCGGGAGGGAGTCTCCAGCCTCAACCTCGCGACCTCGGTGGCGGTGACGCTGTTCAGCTGGCGGCTGGCGAGCTGAGGGGTCCCATTTCACCCCGATCGGCGTATGCAGCGAGGCTCCCTGAGAGGTAGCGTCTTGTCGAGCACGGGGCGATGCCCCACGCCAGTCACTGCACGAACGGAAAGGAAGCGACTTTGCCGCTAGCAGACATCAGCTTTGGGGAACTCCTCCTCATCGCCCTCGAGATCTTCTTCTTCGTGATCTGGATCTGGATCCTGATCGTGATCCTGACCGACCTCTTCCGCGACCACGAACTCTCCGGGTGGTGGAAGGCGGTGTGGGTCCTGTTCCTGGTCTTCATCCCGTTCCTGACGGCGTTGATCTACCTGATCGCGCGCGGCAGCGGCATGCGTGACAGGACGATCAAGGCCCAGGCCGAGGCGAAACAGCATTTCGACGAATACGTCCGCCAGCAGGCCAGCTCGGGCTCGGCCGCCGACGAACTGCACAAACTCAACGACCTCAAGGAAAAGGGCGCCATCTCGGCGGAGGAGTTCGAGAAGGCGAAGGCGAAACTCCTCGCCTGAACCCGTCGACGGGCGGTTTCGGACTCCTTCTCGGGGGGTTCGAAACCGCCTATTTGCAAGGGAAGTTGCAGGTTATTAGCAACTCCTAACAATCTTCAGGCGACTTCGCTAGCCTGCGCGACTCGCTGCCGTGCCCTCATCCCTGGGGCGGCTTCGACACGATGCGGGCTTCTCTCACCGACACACGAACTGGCGCGAACAGGCGTCGCGCGCTGCTCCTCGCGGCGCTGCTCCTGACCGTCCTCACCGCCCTGGCCGCCGTCTGGCAGGGGAGCGCCCCGGCCGAGACCCCGCAGGAAAAGCTGGAATCGACGCGCGACAAGCTCGAAGGCGTCCGCGCGAACCAAAGCGAACTGGCGGAAACGATCGCCGAACAGAACCGGGCGATCGACTCGATGATCGGCGAAGTCTCGGCGCTGCGGCAGAAACAGGCCGCGGTCGAGGCGGAACTGGCCGAAGAGGAAGCGCGGCTGCGGACCGCCACGGCGGCGCTCGAAGCCGAACGCGAGCACCTGGAAGCGGTGCGGGCACGGCTGCGGCGAGCGCTGAGCGTCCTCGGCGAACGGATGGTCGCGATGTACGAGGCGGGCTCGCCCGACGTCGTCAACGCGATCCTCGGATCCGAAGACTGGGCCGAGATGGCGGCCCAGACCGAATACCTGAACCGGATCCAGAGCTACGACGACTCGGTCGTCAGGCGGGTGAAGGCGCTGCGCGACGAGGTCAAGGCGGCTGTCGCCCGCCTCACCGCCCACCGCGACGAAGTCGAAGAAGCGCGGGACGCGGTCGCCGCCATGGAGCGCGAAGTCGCCGCCGCGAGGGCCGAAGCCGAGGCCCGGTTCGCGGAGCTGAAGGCGGCGCAGGCGCGGCGCCAGGCCGCGCTCGAATCGCTCGAGTCGCGCGGAGAAGCGCTCGCCAACAACCTCGCCGCGATCTCCGAACAGATCGCCGCCGAAGGGGCGGCCGTCAGCGGCGGCCCGACCGCCCAGGTGCCGGCTCCGCTCAACCCCGGCGAACGCGCCCAGGTGATCAGCGAAAGCGAAGCGAGCGCCCCGGCGGCGGCTCCGCAGGCGGTCAAGGACGTGATCGCGGCGGCGAACTCGATCGCGACGACGCCCTATATCTGGGGTGGGGGGCACGGCTCCTTCGAATCCTCCGGGTACGACTGCTCGGGCGCGGTCAGCTTCGCCCTCCACGGCGGCGGCTTCCTCGAAAGCCCACTCGACTCGACCGGGCTGGAGACCTGGGGCGAAGCCGGCGCCGGCAAGTGGATCACCGTCTACGCCAACGCCGGACACGCCTGGATGGTCGTCGCCGGCATCGCCTTCGACACCGTCGGCGGGCCCGGCCCCCGCTGGCACGACCCCTGGGTCGACTCGCCGGAAGGCTTCATCGCCCGCCATCCGCCCGGATACTGAGCGCCGGCGGGTCGCCGCGGGCGGCCCCTCGCCCTCACCGTCGCTTTAGGAACGGGAAATACCGTCCCGCGCCGCCGTGGAACCGATCACCTACCTCCAGGCCATCATCCTCGGCGCCTTCCAGGGCGTCTCGGAGCTGTTCCCGATCTCCAGCCTCGGGCACGCGGTCATCCTGCCCTCGCTGTTCGGCTGGGACATCCACCAGAACGACGAATTCTTCCTCGCCTTCCTCGTCGCGACCCACTGCGCGACGGCGCTCGTCCTGTTCTTCTTCTTCCTCGACGACTGGAAGCGGATCGCCGCCGGGCTGGCGCGCTCGATCCGCGACGGCGGGCGCGTCGATCCCGAGGACACCGACGCCCGCCTGGGCTGGGTGATCGTCGTCGGCACGATCCCCGCCGGCCTGCTCGGCCTCGCGCTCGAGCACAGGCTGCGCGACCTCTTCGCCTCGCCCACCTCGGCGGCGATCTTCCTCGCGGTCAACGGCATCCTGCTGCTGATATTCGAGCGCTTCCGCCGCCGGGCGCCGCGGCCGGGCGACTGGGAAGGCGACAGCGACCCGCGGATCGCCCGCATGAGCTTCCGTCAGGCGCTGGCGATCGGCACCGCGCAGGCCGCCGCCCTGATCCCGGGGATATCTCGCTCGGGCGTGACGATGGGGGGCGGCCTCCTGACCGGGCTCTCCAACGAGGACGCCGCCCGCTACGCGTTCCTGCTGGCGACGCCGATCATCGCCGCCGCCGGCTTCCTCAAGCTGCCGGATCTGCTCGGCACCGCCGGCGACGGCGTCCGCGGCCAGGCGCTCGTCGCGGCGATCTTCGCCGCCCTCACGGCCTGGCTCTCGGTCAAGTTCCTGCTGCGCTACTTCGAGACCAACCGCCTCACCCCGTTCGGGATCTACTGCATCGTCGCCGGGATAACCTGCACCTTGATCTTCGCCCTCTAGGTCGGCCGCCGGCCGCGGTTCGGGGTTTCCCCGGAATGGGTAGGAGTTAGTACGGAAGCGGGGAGAGTCGAGCGTTGAATACAAGTCCCGGGGGATGAGCACCGAGCGTTGGGTCTACGACTTCGCCGACGGGTCGCGAGAGATGCGCGACCTGCTCGGGGGCAAGGGGGCGAACGTCGCCGAGATGACCCGCCTCCTCGGCCCGGGCCTGGTGCCCCCGGGGTTCACGATCACGACCAGGGCCTGCGTCGCCTACATGGAGACCGGCGCGTTCCCGGATGGCCTCGAGGAGCAGATCGCCGCCGCGCTGGGCCGGCTCGAGCAGCGGGCGGGCAGGGCCCTGGGCGATCCGCGAGACCCGCTCCTGGTCTCGGTCCGCTCCGGGGCGCGCGAGTCGATGCCGGGGATGATGGACACCGTCCTCAACCTCGGCCTCAACGACGAGTCGGTCGCCGGGCTCGCCGCGCGAACCGGCAACGACCGCTTCGCCTGGGACTCCTACCGGCGCCTAGTGCAGATGTACGGCAACGTCGTCCTCGGCATCGAGGGCCGCCGCTTCGAGGACCTGATCCAGGCCGAGAAGGACGCGCTCGGCGTGCGCGACGACGTCGAGCTCGACGCCGCCGCGCTGCGCCGCCTCACCGCGGCGTTCAAGGCCCTGTACGAGTTCCCGACCGAGCCGGCGACTCAGCTGCGCGCCGCGGTCGCCGCCGTCTTCCGCTCCTGGATGGGGGACCGGGCCGTCACCTACCGCCGGCTCAACCGGATCCCCGACGACTGGGGCACCGCGGTCAACGTGCAGCAGATGGTCTACGGCAACAAGGGCGAGGACTCGGGCTCGGGCGTCGCCTTCAGCCGCGACGAGGTCACCGGCGGGCCGACGCCGTCGGGTGACTTCCTGCCCAACGCGCAGGGCGAGGACGTCGTCTCCGGCGTGCGGACGCCGCGCGACATCTCCGAGCTGGCGGAGTGGCTGCCCGAGGTCAACGACCGGCTGATGGAGATCCTGAAGAAGCTCGAGCGCCACTACGGCGACATGCAGGACACCGAGTTCACGGTCGAGGAAGGCCGCCTCTACATGCTGCAGACGCGCAGCGCCAAGCGCCCCGCCCAGGCCGCGGTGAGGTTCGCCGTCGACGCCGTCGACGAAGGCCTGCTCGAGCCCGAGCAGGCGCTGATGACGATCGACGCCTCCACCCTCGACACCCTGCTGCATCCCACCTTCGACCCGGCAGCGGACTACGAGATCCTCGCCGAGGGCGTCGCCGCGTCGCCAGGCGCCGCCAAGGGGGAGGTCGTGTTCGACGCCCCCAGCGCGATCGACGCCGCGGCGGAAGGGCGCGACGTGATCCTGGTCCGCTCCTTCACCGAGGCAGACGACGTCGGCGGCTTCCACGCCGCCAGGGGGATCCTCACCTCGGAGGGAGGCAAGGCCTCCCACGCGGCCCTCGTCGCCCGCGGGATGGGCGTGCCGGCGGTGACCGGGGCCGGCGCGCTGCAGATCGACGAGAAGGCGGGGGAGGTCCGGATCGACGGCAGGGTGGCGCTGCGCGCCGGCGACCGGATCGCGATCGACGGATCCGCCGGCGCGGTCACCGCCGACGACGTGCCGCTGGTGGAAGGCGAGATGAGCGACTCCTTCCGGACCGTCCTCGGGTGGGCCGACCGGGCCCGCCGGCTCGGCGTGCGCACCAACGCCGACACGGCCGAGGACGCCCGCCGCGCCCATGCGTTCGGCGCCGAAGGGATCGGCCTCTGCCGCACCGAGCACATGTTCTTCGGCGAGAAGCGGCACGAGGCGATGGTCGCCGTGATCCTCGCCGACGACGACGAGGCGCGGCTGGCCGGCCTCTCGCGGCTGCTGCCGCTGCAGCAGGGCGACTTCGAAAAGCTGTTCGCCGAGATGGACGGGCTGCCGGTGACGATCCGGCTGCTCGACCCGCCGCTGCACGAGTTCCTGCCGCCGCTGCACGAGCTCGAACGGAGGGTCGAGCACGCGCGGAGCGAGGGCTCGCCGGACGCAGACGCGCTCGAGCACCAGCTGACCCGGGTTCGCGCCCTGCAGGAGGTCAACCCGATGCTCGGCACTCGCGGCGTCCGCCTCGGGCTCCTCTTCCCGGCGATCTACGCGATGCAGGTCGAGGCGGTCTTCCGCGCCCTTGCCGCCGCCAGGAGCGAGGGCGTCGACGTGCACGCCGAGATCATGGTGCCGCTGGTCGACTACCGCCGCGAGCTGGAGCTGCTGCGCGAGCAGATCGAGCGGATCGCCGCGGAGACCGGGATGCGGCGCGGCGTCGACTACGCGATCGGGACGATGATCGAGCTGCCCCGCGCCTGCCTGCGGGCGGACGAGATCGCGCTCGAGGCCGACTTCTGCTCGTTCGGCACCAACGACCTGACGCAGACGGCGCTCGGCTTCTCGCGCGACGACATCGAGGGCCCGATGCTGAGCAGCTACATCGGCATGGGCGTCTTCGACCGCTCCCCGTTCGAGACGCTCGACACGCCCGGCGTCGGCCAGCTGGTGCGGATCGGCGCCTGGCTCGCCCGCACCACCAAAGGCGAGATCAAGCTCGGCGTCTGCGGCGAGCACGGCGGCGACCCCGACTCGATCGAGTTCTTCGACGCGTCTGGGATCGACTACGTGTCCTGCTCGCCCTACCGCGTGCCCGTCGCCAGGGTCGCGGCCGCGCAGGCCGCGCTCCGCCACGCCGCCGAGTGACCCGGGCCGTGGCCTGGTATGCATCGTGGGCCGTTGAAACCGTGATCTGAGGAGGAGGAGGGCGGATGGCAGCCGAGGAGAAGCCGATGGGCCTGGAGGCCCAGCTCGATGCGATGCTCGAGGTCGAGCGCTTCGAGCCGCCGGCCGGGTTCCGCGACCGGGCCCTTTGGTCGGACCCGAGCGTCTACGAGCAGGCCGCCGCCGACCCCGAGGGGTGGTGGCTGGCCAGGTCCACGGAGCTGCTCGACTGGGACGTCGAGCCCACGCAGGCGCTCGACGAGTCCAGGCCGCCCTTCTACACCTGGTTCGCCGACGGCCGCATCAACGCCTCCGCCCAGTGCCTGGACCGCCACGTCGCCGCCGGCCTCGGCGGGCGCGTCGCCTACCACTGGCGCGGGGAGGAGGGGGAGCGCCGCGACGTCACCTACGCCGAGCTCCATCGCGACGTCCAGCGCTTCGCCAACGCCCTGCGCGACCTTGGCGTGCAGAAGGGGGACGTGGTCGGGATCTACCTGCCGATGATCCCCGAGGTCGTCGTCGCGATGCTCGCCTGCGCCCGCATCGGCGCCCCCCACAACGTCGTCTTCGGCGGCTTCTCCGCCGAGTCGGTGGCCGAGCGGATGGCGTTCAGCCACGCCAAGGCCCTGATCACCGTCGACGGCGCCCGCCGCAAGGGCCGCACGGCGCCGATCAAGCCGGCCGTCGACGAGCACCTGGGGCAGATCGAGAGCCTGAAGAAGATCGTCGTCGTCCGTCACACCGGGATCGAGTGCCCGATGGCCGACGGCCGCGACGTCTTCTACGACGAGGTCCTGGCGGCGGCCGACCCCGAGTGCCCGGCCGAGCCGATGGAGGCCGAGCACCCGCTCTTCATCCTCTACACCTCGGGCTCGACGGCGAAGCCGAAGGGGATCCTCCACACCACCGGCGGCTACATGACCGGGGTCACCGCGACCCACCGCTACGTCTTCGACCTCAAGCCCGAGTCCGACGTCTACTGGTGTGCGGCCGACGTCGGCTGGGTCACCGGCCACTCCTACATCGTCTACGGCCCGCTCGCCAACGGCGCCACCAGCGTGATGTGGGAGGGGGCGCCCGACCACCCCCACAAGGGGATCTGGTGGGAGCTGGTCCAGGAGTACGGGGCGACGATCCTCTACGCGGCGCCGACGGCGATCCGCACCTTCATCAAGTGGGGCGCCGAGATCCC
>JBLNAC010000162.1:0-3621 GCA_050259155.1 Syntrophothermus sp. | reverse complement strand
CCGCTGTTCCTCCAGATCGTCCAGGGCCTCGACGCGCTGGAAACCGGGGTCCGGATGCTGCCCGCGTCCGCCGGCCTCTTCCTCAGCGCCGTCGCCGGCTCGGCCCTGTCGCGGCGATTCTCGGCGAAGCTGCTCGTCCGCGCCGGCCTGGGGATCGTCTTCGTCGCCGCCCTCCTCCTGCTCGACACGGTCGAGCCGCAGCTCGACAACTCCTCGTTCCTGGTCGCGATGGGCGTGCTCGGCGTGGGCATGGGCCTGATCGTCTCCCAGCTCGGCAACGTCTGCCAGTCGGCGGTCGGGGATCGCGACCGCAGCGAGGCCGGCGGGATCCAGAACACCGCCCAGCAGCTGGGCTCCTCGCTCGGCACCGCGCTGCTGGGGGCGATCGTGATCACCGGCCTGATCGCGGCCTTCTACGCCAACGTCTCCTCCAACCCCGCGATCTCGGCCGACGTCCGCGAACAGGTGAAGGTGAGCCTCGGCTCCGGCGTCAGCTTCGTCTCCGCGGCCGAGGTCGAAGCGGGCGCCACCGCTGCCGGCGCCGAGCCGGCCACCGTCGCGGCGCTGGTCTCCGACTACGAAGACGCCCAGCTCAAGGCGCTGAAGACCGCCTTCCTCTTCGCGGCGCTGCTAGCGCTGGCCTCCCTCTTCGCCGCGCGCAACCTGCCGACCGAGCCATTCGGCGAGCCCGGCGCGAGCGCCGTCCGCCCGCCTCCCGCTCCGGCCTGAGCGGGCCTAGATGTCCTCCGCGGCGAGCCGCCCCGACTCGATCGCCTGCATCAGCTCCTCGTGGTCGCGCAGGTTCTGCTCCGCGTAGGCCTCCGAGAACGCCAGGATCGCGCGGTCGAAGCCGTCGCCGCCGCCGAGATAGGAGGCGATCGCGATGCGATCGCCGGAGCGGGCGTGGGCCCTGGCGAGGGTCCAGCCGCAGATCTCCGCGTAGACCTCGAACCCGTGCGGCGAGAGGGTTTCGACCTCGGCCGAGCCCTTCCAGTCCCAGAGCTGGCGGAGGTAGAAGTCGCGCTCGCGGCCGTCGATGCCGGTCGCCGAGCACCAGCCGAGGAAGATGTCGCTGGCCGCCTGCATCATGCGCTGGCCTTCGACGACGCGGCGGCCGTGGCCCCTGTATGCGCTCTCCCCGGCGAAGGGCTCCAGGACCGAGGCCTCCGCCTCCTTGGCCTGCAGGAAGAGAGGGTCGCCGTCGTCGACGCCGGTCAGCAGCACCACCCAGGCCCGGGTTCCGACGCTGCCGACGCCGACCACCTTGCGGGCGATCTGGCGCAGCTCGAAGGAGTCGAGCAGATGGCGCCGATCCTCGGGAAGGCTCTGCCGGTAGGCGTCGAGGACCGGGCGCAGGAACTCGGACGGGTCGCGCTTCGACCCGGGCGGCAGCAGCTCCTCGCCGGGCACGAGCAGGGGCGGTTCGCTGCGGAACCTGACCTCGCCGTCGACCGTCTCGGTCATCTTCGCCAGCGCCCGCAGGCTGTCCTTTGCGCGCGCCTTCTCGATGTTCTTGCGCATGCGCCTGAGCGCCTTGGGGTCCCGGCCGGCGCCCTCGGCCTCCACCTCGGCGAGCGCTTCCTCGACGTCGAGTCGCGCGTACCAGACCTCGAGGTTCCGCTGCGAGGCGAAGGTCCGCATCGACTCCCGGTAGGTGCGCACGGCCGTCACCACGGCCGTCTCGCGCTCGCGCCGCTTGAAGCCTCGTTCGCGCGCGGCTATCGCGAAGCTCGCCGTCAGCCGCTTCACGTCCCACTCCCAGGGAGCGGGAAGCGACTCGTCGAAGTCGTTGAGGTCGAAGAGGAGGCGCCGGTCGGGCCCGGCGAAGGCACCGAAGTTCGAGAGGTGGGCGTCGCCGCAGGCCTGGACCCGGAGGCCGGAGACCGGCGTGCGGGCGAGATCGGCGGCCATCACCGCGGCGGCGCCGCGGTAGAAGGCAAAGGGAGAGGCGGACATCCGCCCGTAGCGGATCGGGACCAGCTCCGGCACCCGGGACTCCGCCTGGCGCTCGAGGATCGCGATCGGATCCTCGCGGTCCTCGCCGGCGAGCCAGCGGGCGTGGCTGGAGCGGGGAGCCCCGGAGCGCGCCGCCTTGCCGGCGGCGGCGCTTTCTGCGGCCTTCATGGCGCCACCGTAGCGCGGCGGCGGCGGCGGCGCCTCACCCCGATCGGGCGAAGCGGCCGGCCGGCCGACCCCGAGGGCCGGGCCCTCGAAACCGGCCGGCCGGCGTCCGCTCAGACGGTGGCGGGCGCCTGCTCGGACTGCGAGTCGCGCGCGGCGTCGGCCTCGGGCGGCGTCTCGTCGATGTTGCGCGGCAGCAGCACCTCGCGGGCGATGACCAGACGCTGGATCTGGCTGGTGCCCTCGTAGAGCTGCATGATCTTGGCGTCCCGCATCAGCTTCTCGACCGGGTACTCCTTGATGAAGCCGTAGCCGCCGTAGACCTGGACGGCGTCGGTGGTGACCTCCATCGCCGAGTCGGCGGCGAAGCGCTTGGCCTGCGAGGAGGCCAGCGTGTTCCGCTTGCCCTGGTCGAGGAGCACGGCGGACTGCCAGGTGAGCAGGCGAGCGGCGTCGACCTTGGTCGACATGTCGGCGATCATGAACTGGATCGCCTGGTGCATCGCGATCGGGACCCCGAACTGGACCCTTTCCTTCGAGTACTCCGCGGCGAACTCGAAGGCGGCGCGGGCGATGCCGGTGGCCATCGCGGCGACGCCGGGGCGGGTGCGGTCGAGGGTCATCATCGCCAGTTTGAAGCCGTGGTTTTCCTGGCCCAGGAGGTTCTCGGCCGGGACCTCGACTTCGTCGAAGGAGATGGTCGCGGTGTTAGACGCCCGCTGCCCCATCTTGTCCTCCTTCTTGTCGACCGAGACTCCCGGGGAGTCGGCCTCGACGACGAAGGCGGTGATCCCGCGATGGCCGGCCTCAGGGTCGGTCTTGGCGTAGACCGTGAACCAGTCGGCGTAGCTGCCGTTGGTGATGAAGCACTTGGAGCCGCTGAGGACGAACTTGTCGCCCTTCCTCACGGCGCGCGTCTTCATCCCGGAGACGTCGGAGCCCGCGTCGGGCTCGGTCAGGCAGAAGGAGGCCAGCTTCGGCGCTTCGGTCAGCATCCCCAGGTACTTCTTCTTGGTCTCCTCCGAGCCACCGAGCATGACCGGCGAGCAGGCGAGGCCGTTGGCCATCAGCGAGGTGCCGATCCCCGAGCAGCCCCAGCCGATCTCCTCCTCGATCAGGCAGCCGGAGAGGTAGTCGAGGCCGGGGCCTCCATAGGCCTCGGCGATGTGGGTGTTCATCAACCCGACCTCCCAGGCCTTGTCGATGATCTCCTGCGGCCAGGTGCCGTCCCTGTCGTACTCCCAGGCGACGCTGCGGATCTCTTTGTCGGCGAAGCTGTGCGCGAGCTCGCGCAGGTCCTTCTGCTCGTCGGTGAGGGTGAAGTCAACCACCGGGGTGCTCCTTTTGGTCGGTGCTTTCCAAGCTCTGTCTGGACCGCCCCTACCGGCGGGCGTTCCGGCCGATTGACTGGTCAGTCAACCAAACCGAAGAGTAGCGCACCTGACCCCGCCGCTCCGGCCGACTACGCTGATCCCGTGGACCCTGCGCTCGCTCTCACCG
>JBLNAC010000161.1:0-2947 GCA_050259155.1 Syntrophothermus sp. | reverse complement strand
CAAGGCGGCCGACGAACTCGGGCGGCTCGACGCCGTCGATCGCCGCCTCGAGCATCGTCCCGGCCGGGACCTGCACTAGGTCGCGCCAGGCGCGCAGCCGCTGGGTCAGCGCGATGCCGCCCTCGACGTCGTCCTCGGCGGCCTCGTCGAACAGCGACTCCTCCGCACTCGGGAAGGGGTGGACGGCGAGGTGACCTTGGCGGGCGGGGTGGAATGACCAGATCTCCTCGGTGACGAAGGGCATCGTCGGGTGCAGCAGGCCGAGAATGCGCTCGAGCGCGTAGAGGAGCGTCGCTGACGCCTCCTCCTCGCCGTCGTAGAGGCGCGGCTTGACGATCTCCAGGTACCAGTCGCAGAGGTCGCGCCAGAAGAAGGTGTACGCCTCCTGCACGGCGTGGGCGAAGTCGTAGCCCTCGAGCTTCCCGGTGACCGAGGCGATCGTCCGCTCCAGCCGGGAGAGGATCCAGCGGTCCTCGACGCGGACCGGCTCCGGGGTGGGCATCCCTTGCCCAACCCCGGCAGGAACTTGGCCCTGCCGGGCATTGGTTTGCGATTGATCCTGCTCGAATCTGCAATTCAGCAGGATCAATCGCCCGGCGTTCCAGAGCTTGTTCGCGAGGTCGCGCCCCTGCTCGACCTTGGCGTCGGAATAGCGGACGTCCTGGGTCGAGGACATCGCCAGCAGGCCGAAGCGCAGGGCGTCCGCGCCGTGGACGTCGATCTCCTCGAGCGGGTCGATCCCGGTGCCGAGGCTCTTCGACATCCGCCGCCCGTCGCGCGCCTGGATCACCGAGTGCACGTAGACGTCGCGAAAGGGGACGTCGCCGGGGAACTCGATCCCGGTCATGATCATCCGCGCCACCCAGAGGAAGAGGATCTCGCGCGCGGTGGTGAGGAAGCTGGTCGGGTAGAAGGCGCGCAGCTCGGGTGTGTCGTCGGGCCAGCCGAGGGTGGCGAAGGGCCAGATCGCCGAGCTGAACCAGGTGTCGAGCACGTCCTCCTCCTGGCGCAGCTCGCCGCCGCAGCCCCCACAGCGCTCCGGGGCCTCCTCGGCGACGATCGTCTCCTCGCAGGGGTCGCAGTACCAGACCGGGATCCGGTGGCCCCACCAGAGCTGGCGCGAGACGCACCAGGGCCGGATTTCCCGCATCCAGTCGAGGTAGACGCGCTTCCACTGCGGAGGGACGATCCTCACCTCGTCGCGCTCGACGACCTCGATCGCAGGCTTCGCCAGCTCGTCCATGCGGCAGAACCACTGCAGCGAGATCAGCGGCTCGATCCGCTCGCCGGAGCGGTGCGAGAAGGGGACCGAGTGGACGTAGGGCTCCTCGGCGCGCAGCAGCCCCTCGGCCCGCAGGGCCCCGACGACCGCGGCTTGGGCCTCGGCGATCGTCATCCCCGCATACTCGCCGGCGTCCTCGGTCATGCGCCCGTCCTCGCCGATCACCGAGATCTCCTCGAGGCCGTGGCGGCGGCCGATCTCGAAGTCGTTGACGTCATGGCCGGGGGTGATCTTCAGCGCCCCGGTGCCGAACCCGGGGTCGACGTGCTCGTCGGCGATGATCGGCAGCCGGCGGCCGACCAGCGGCAGCACGCAGTGGCTGCCGACCAGGTCCGAGTAGCGCTCGTCGCCCGGGTTGACGGCGACGGCGGTGTCGGCGAGCATCGTCTCCGGCCTCACGGTGGCGACGGTGAGGACCCGGTCGGAGCCCTCGACCGGATAGTCGATCGAGAAGAGGACGTCCTCGACCTCGCGGTTCTCGACCTCGAGGTCGGAGATCGCCGACCTCGAGCCGGGGTCCCAGTTGACCATGTAGTGGTCGCGGTAGATGTAGCCCTTGTCGAAGAGCTGCTTGAAGACCCGGTGGACGGCGCGCACGTAGCCGGCGTCGAGGGTGAAGCGCTCGCGCTCGTAGTCGCAGGAGGCGCCCAGCCGCTTGTACTGCTCGACGATCCGCGAGCCGTACTCCGATTTCCACTCCCAGACCCGCTCGACGAACGCCTCGCGGCCGAGCTCGTGCCGGTCCTTGCCTTCGGCCCGCAGCTCTTTCTCGACCACGGCCTGGGTCGCGATCCCGGCGTGGTCGGTGCCGAGGATCCAGAGCGTGTTCCGCCCCCGCATCCGGTTCATCCGCACCAGCGCGTCCTGCATCGCGCCGTTGAGCGCGTGGCCCATGTGGAGCGCGCCGGTCACGTTGGGCGGCGGGATCGCGACCGAGAAGTTCGCGTCCGGGGTGCCCTCGGCGGGCGGGTGGAAGTAGCCCCCCGCGAGCCACTCGGCGAAGATCCGCGACTCGACCTCCGCCGGGTCGTACCGGGTCGTGCTCTCCAGCCTCTCGCGGTCGGCGGTGCTCACCGCCGCGAGTCTAGGCGGATTCCTCGCTGAGCCGGCCGTCGGCGGCGTCGATGTCCCGGTGGGTGGCCTCGGTCACCAGGGTCGGTCGCCGGCCCTGCGTGATGGTCTCCCGGGTGACGACGCACTTGGTCACGTCGGGGCGCGAGGGAAGCTCGAACTGGACGTCGAGCAGCGTCTCCTCGAGGATCGAGCGCAGCCCGCGGGCTCCCGTCTCGCGCTCGAGCGCCTTGTCGGCGATCGCCTCGAGGCTGTCCTCGGCGAAGACGAGCTCGATGTCGTCGAACTCGAAGAAGCGCTGGAACTGGCGGGTGAGCGCGTGCTTGGGCTCGGTCAGGATCGTGCAGAGGTCGTCGCGGCTGAGCTGGTGGATCGCGGTGATCACCGGCAGGCGGCCGATGAACTCGGGGATCAGGCCGTATTCGATCAAATCCTCGGGCAGGACCTGCTCGAACCATTCGCCCGCGTCCTTCTGCTCGCGGGAGGAGATCGCGGCGCCGAAGCCGACTCCCCTGTCCCCGACCCGGCGCTCGATCACCTTGTCGAGTTCGGCGAAGGAGCCGCCGCAGATGAACAGGATGTTCGTCGTGTCGA
>JBLNAC010000160.1:0-2602 GCA_050259155.1 Syntrophothermus sp. | reverse complement strand
GAGGCCCAGGCCGCCGAGGCGGAGCCCTCCGCGACCGCCGAGGAGCCGGCCGCAGAAGTTTCCGATGCCCCAGCGGCTGAGGCTAACGCTCCGGCCGCCGACGCCGCGCCCGCTGAGGCCGCTCCCGCCGAGGAGGTTCCGGCCGAGGAGGCGCTGGCCGAGGACGCGGCCACCGAGGCCGAGGGGGCCGACTCGTGAGCACCGTGAAGATCTCGCAGGTCAGGTCGACCTCGGGCTCCAACCCGGGCCAGAAAGCGACCCTCACGGCTCTCGGGCTGGGGAGAATCGGGAAATCGGTCGAGCGCGAGGACTCGCCGCAGCTGCGCGGTCAGCTGCGGGTCGTCTCGCATCTGGTGGAGGTGGAGTCCTGATGGCCGAGACCCCGCGCGCCGAGCAGGTCGGCCTGCACAACCTGAAGCCCAAGCCCGGCTCGCGCAAGGCCCGCAAGCGGGTCGGCCGCGGCGAGGGCAGCGGCCTCGGCAAGACCTCGGGCCGCGGGCACAAGGGCGCCGGCGCCCGCTCGGGCGCGAAGCGCAAGGCGGGCTACGAGGGCGGCCAGAACCCGATCCACATGCGGATGCGAAAGCTGCGCGGCCCGCACATGAAGAAGTCGATGCCCTTCGAGAACTTCCGGACCAAGACCCAGCCGGTCAACCTCTCAGACCTCGAGAGCCGCTTCGAGGCGGGGGCCGAGGTGAACCCGTCGCTGCTGAAGGAGAAGGGCCTCGCGACCCGCCGGGATCCGGTCAAGATCCTCGCCCGCGGCGACCTCTCGAAGAAGCTCGAGGTCCACGCGCACGCCTTCAGCGCGGCCGCCAGGGAGAAGATCGAGGCGGCAGGCGGCTCCTGCCACACTCTGGAGCCGTAATGCTCAGAACCATCCTCAACGCGTTCAGCGTTGCCGACATCCGCAAGAAGCTTGCGTTCACGGCGGCGATGCTCGCGTTGTACCGGCTCGGGGCCTACATCCCGGCGCCCGGGGTCAACGTCGACGCCGTCAAGGAAATCTCGAGCAACTTCGGCGGCTCCAACATCCTCGGCTTCCTCAACCTCTTCTCGGGGGGAAGCCTGTCGCGCCTCAGCCTCTTCGCGCTGGGGATCATGCCCTACATCACGGCGTCGATCATCCTGCAGCTGCTGACCGTGGTCGTGCCGTCGCTCGAGCGGCTGCAGAAAGAGGGCGAGGTCGGGCAGCAGAAGATCACCCAGTACACGCGATACCTCACCGTCGGCCTGGCCTTCTTCCAGTCGCTGGGCTACGTCTTCCTCTTCCGCTCCTTCGGCAACGAAGCCGGCGCCAGCGTCGTCGGCAACCTCACCTTCGCGAGCACGATGCTGATCGTGATCTGCCTCACCGCCGGCTGCACCCTGCTGATGTGGCTCGGCGAGCTGATCACCCAGCGCGGCATCGGCAACGGCATCTCGCTGATGATCTTCGCCTCGATCGCCTCCTCGATCCCGACCGGCATCAGCAAGTGGTGGAACAACCCCGATCAGGTCTTCGTCGTGATGATGCCCTTCATCGCGCTGGCGGTGATCGTCGCGATCGTCTTCGTCCAGGAGGGCCAGCGCCGGATCCCCGTCCAGTACGCGAAACGGGTCGTCGGGCGGAAAATGACCTCGGGCGGGTCAACCTACCTGCCGCTGCGCGTGAACATGGCCGGCGTCATACCCGTCATCTTCGCCGCCTCGATCATGGCCTTCCCGCCGACGATCGGACAGCTCCTCAACACCCCGGCCGCGCTCAGCTTCGCCGAATTCTTCAGTCCCAACAGCTGGCCCTACGTGCTCGGCGAGATCTTCTTCATCATCGTCTTCACCTACTTCTACACGGCGGTCACCTTCAACCCGGTGGACCAGGCCGACAACCTGAAAAAATACGGCGGCTTCATCCCCGGCGTGCGCCCCGGGCGGCCCACCGCCGAGTACCTCGACCGCATCCTCTCCCGGCTGACCTTCCCGGGCGCCCTGTACCTGGGCGCGGTGGCGGCGCTGCCGACGATCCTGATCAGCCAGACGTCGGCCAACTTCTACTTCGGCGGAACCTCGATCCTTATCATCATCGGCGTCGCGCTGGACACGGTGAAGCAGCTCGAGGCGCAGCTGATGATGCGGAACTACGAGGGCTTCCTCAAATAGGGAAGCGCGCCGCCGTGGCGGCATCCGCATTGGAAATAGACTTGACCGATGGCTGAGCTCAATCTCGTTCTCCTCGGGCCCCCGGGGTCCGGCAAGGGCACCCAGGGCGAGCGCCTCAACGAAGACCTGCGCCTTCCCTACTACGCGACCGGGGACATCCTCCGCGCCGCGGTGCGCGACGAGACCGAGCTCGGCCTTACCGCGAAGCGGTACATGGACGCCGGCGACCTGGTCCCCGACGAGGTGATAGTGGCGGTGATTGCCGAGGCGCTCGACTCGCCGGAGGCCCGCGACGGGTTCATCCTCGACGGCTTCCCGCGGACGACGCCGCAGGCGGAGGCGCTCGACGCGAAGCTGGCCGAGCTCGGCCGCGCTGTCACCGCGGTCCTGCTGATCGACGTCTCCGACGACGAGGTCGTCCGCCGCCTCGGCGGCCGGCGCACCTGCCTCGAGGGAGGTCATG
>JBLNAC010000159.1:0-4666 GCA_050259155.1 Syntrophothermus sp. | reverse complement strand
GACCACCGACCCCGAGCAGGCCGAGCGGGTCGCCGACCAGATCGTAGCCGGCATGGTCTACGTCAACATCGTCGGCGCCGACGCCCCCGAGCTGCCCGTCGGCGGCGTCAAGCGATCTGGCGTCGGCCGCGAGCTCGGCCGCTTCGGCGCCGACGAGTTCGTCAACAAGAAGCTGATCCGCGTCGGCTGACCGGGTGCCGCCGGGGGGCCTCGAGAGCGGACGCGCCGCGCCGGCCGGCCTCGGCCTGGAGGAGATCGGCGCCGCGCACCGCGCCTCGCTCGAGGTGGTCCGGCACACGCCGCTGCTGACGTCGGCGAGCATCTCCGATCGCTGCGGGGGAGAGGTCGCGCTGAAGGCCGAGTGCCTTCAGCGCACCGGCTCCTTCAAGCTGCGCGGGGCGATGAACAAGCTGCGGGCCCTGGGCGACCGGGCGACGGCGGGGGTGGTCGCCGGCAGCGCCGGCAACCACGGGCAGGCGCTCGCCTACGCCGCGCGCAGCAGGGGCGTCCCCTGCGCGGTCTTCATGCCCGAGGAGGCCGTCGTCTCGAAGGTCGAGGCGGTGCGCGCCTTCGGCGCCGAGGTGCGCCTCTCCGGCGACTCGGTCGACGCCGCGGTCGAGGCTGCGCGCGAGCACGCCGAGGGCGAGGGGATGACCTTCGTCCACCCGTTCGACGACCTCGACGTGATCGCCGGCCAGGGCGGCGCCGGCCTGGAGATCGCCGCCGACGCGGAGCGGCTCGCCTGCGTCGTCGTCCCGGTCGGCGGCGGCGGGCTGGTCAGCGGGGTCGCGCTGGCGATCAAGCAGGCGGACCCCGCCGTGCGGGTCGTCGGCGTCCAGGCCGCCGCCTGCGCCGCGGTCGTGGCGGCGGTGCGGGGCGGGGAGGCGAGGGCGCCGGTGCCGACGATCGCCGACGGGATCGCGGTCAAGCGCCCGGGCGAGCTGACGCTGCCGCTGATCGAGGACTGGGTCGACGACCTGGTCACGGTCGAGGACGAGTCGATCGCGGCGGCGATGGTGCTGCTGCTCTCGCGCTCGAAGCTCCTGGTCGAGGGGGCGGGGGCCGCCTCGCTGGCGGCGCTGCTCGACGGCTCCGTGGCGGCGGCCGAGGGCGGGACGACGGTCGCGCTGCTGTCGGGCGGCAACGTCGACATCGGCCTCGTCGCCTCCATCGCGGCCCACGCCGAGACGCGCGCCGGCCGCCGCTCGCGCCTCTACACCCGCGTCGATGACCGCCCCGGCGCGCTGGCGCGGCTGCTTTCGCTGGTGGCCGAGGCCCACGCCAATGTGATCGCCGTCGAGCACGTCCGCGACGGCGTCCCGCGGGCGGTGGGCGAGACCGGGATCGAGCTGGTCGTCGAGACCGGCGGCGACGTCCAGCGCCGCCAGCTGCTGGCGGCGCTGGAGGAGAGCGGCTACGAGATCGAGGTCGAGTAGATAATAAAGAGAACAATTCTCATTAATTCCCTAGACTGGGAAGGGTGCGAGCTCCGCGTCGACACCCGCTTTCCGTGCTGCTCGCCTCGGTCGGGCTCGGCCTCCTCGCCGGCGCCCTGCTCGCCGGCTGCGGGCAGGGCCCGGGTGCCGGCGCCGCCGGCGGGCCCCTGAGGGTCGTCGCGGCCGAGGACTTCTGGGGCTCGATCGCCCAGCAGCTCGGCGGCGACCGGGTGCAGGTGACGAGCATCGTCACCAACCCCGCCGCCGATCCCCACGACTACGAACCGACCAGCGAGGACGCGAAGACGATGGCGCTGGCCCAGGTGTCGATCGTCAACGGGCTCGGCTACGACGAATGGGCCTCGAGGCTGCTCGCCGCCAGCCCCGACGAAGGCAGGGTCGACCTGAACGTCGGCGACGTCGTCGGGCTGGAGGCGGGCGACAACCCGCACCAGTGGTACTCGCCGCGATCGGTCCACGCGGCGATCGGCGCGATCGCGGCCGCCTACGAGCGGGCGCTGCCCCGCCAGGCGCCCTACTTCGAACGGCGCCGGAAGGCCTTCGAACGCGAAGGCCTCGCCGAGTACCGGCGGCTGATCGCCGGCATCAGGGCGAGATACGCCGGTACCCGGGTGGGCGCCTCCGAGAGCATCTTCGAACCCCTCGCCGAGGCGCTCGGCCTGCGGCTCACGACCCCCGCGGGGTTCATGGACGCGATCTCCGAGGGCACCGAACCGCCGCCCTCGGAGAGGGCGGCGGTCGAAGCCCAGCTGAGGGAGAGGCGCGTCGACCTCTGGGTCCACAACGCCCAGAACGCGACCCCCGACGTCGACCGCCTCGACGAAGCGGCCGAAGCCGCCGGGATCCCGGTCGCAACGGTGACCGAGACGACGACCCCCGAAGGGGCGCGTTTCCAGGACTGGATGGTGCAGGAGCTGCGGGGAATCGAGGCGGCGCTGGCCGGAGCGAAAGGTGGCTGAGACGAGCGCCGAGGCGATCCGGATGAGGGGCGCGGGCGCGCGCCGCGGCGGGCGCGTCGTCTGGTCGGAGGTCGACCTGACGATCGGCGGCGGCGAGTTCGTCGCCGTGCTCGGCCCCAACGGCGCCGGCAAGTCGACGCTGCTGGACGTCGTCCTCGGCCTGCTGCCGCTGAGCGCCGGCAGCGCCGAGGTGCTCGGCGGCGGGCCCGGGTCCGCGCGCGAGGAGATCGGCTACCTGCCGCAGCGGCGCAGCTTCGACCCCGCGACCCGGATCCGCGGCCGCGAGCTGGTCAGGCTCGGCCTCGACGGCGACCGCTGGGGGGTGCCGCTGCCGGCGGCGCTGAGCCCGGCCGGCCGGCGCGCGCGGGAGCGGGTCGAGGAGATCGTCGAGCTGGTCGGGGCGACCGCCTATTCCTCGCGCCCGATCGGCGAGCTCTCCGGCGGCGAGCAGCAGCGGCTGCTGATCGCCCAGGCGCTGGTCAGGGGGCCGCGGCTGCTCCTCCTCGACGAGCCGCTGGACAGCCTCGACCTCTCCAACCAGGGCTCGGTCGCGGCGCTGGTGCAGCGGATCTGCCGGAGCGAGAGGGTGACGGTGCTGCTCGTCGCGCACGACGTCAACCCGATCCTTCCCTACCTCGACCGGGTCGTCTACTTCGCCGAGGGCCGCAGCGTCGAAGGGCGGCCGCGCGAGGTGATCGACGGGCCGACCCTGAGCCGCCTCTACGGCGCGCCGATCGAGGTGCTCGAAGCCTCCGACGGGCGCCTCGTGGTCGTCGGCACCCCGGAGCCGCCCCATCATCACCACGCTCGACACGGCGGGGAGGAGAGGCATTGACCGCCGCCCTCTCCCTCGATCCGGTCAGCGACCTGGCGCAGATGACGGAATTCCAGTTCATGGTCAACGCCCTGTGGGCGGGGACGATCGTCGCCGTGATGGCGGGAGCGATCGGCTGGTTCATGGTGCTGCGCCGGCAGACGTTCGCCGGCCACACGCTCTCGGTGATCGCCTTCCCCGGCGCCGCCGGGGCGGCGCTGGCGGGGCTGCCGCTCGCCGTCGGCTACTTCGGCGCCTGCGGCATCGGCGCCCTCGTCCTCGCGGCGGTGAGTCGGGGCGGCGCCGCCGGACAGGCCGACGAGTCGGCGTCGATCGGCACCGTGCAGGCGGTCGGTCTCGGCCTCGGCTTCCTCTTCGTCGGCCTCTACGGGGGCCAGCTCGCCAGCCTCGAGTCGCTGCTGTTCGGAACCTTCCTCGGCATCACCGCCGGCCAGGTCGAGACGCTGGCCTGGATCGCCCTCGCCTCGCTCGCGGCGCTGACGGTGATCGGCAGGCCGCTGCTGTTCGCCTCGGTCGACGCCGGGGTCGCCCGCGCGGTGGGGGTGCCGACCGGGCTGCTCGGCCTGCTGTTCCTGCTGCTGCTCGGGATCGCGGTCGCGGCGACCGCGGAGATCACCGGGGCGCTTCTCGTCTTCGCCCTGCTCGTGACCCCGGCCGCGACGGCCCAGCAGCTGACGGCGCGGCCGGCGGCGGGCCTGGCGCTCTCGGTGCTGGCGGCCCTGGCGGTTACCTGGGCCGGCCTCACGATCGCGTTCTTCTCGCCCTACCCGGTCGGCTTCTGGGTGACGAGCCTCTCGTTCGGCCTCTACGTCTGCGTCCGCGCCGGCGCGGCGCTGCTGCGCCGGCGGGCCGGGCGCGCGGAGGCCGCGGTGGAGGCGGCCTGATGCTCGCCCACGAGTTCATGCGCAACGCGCTGCTCGCCGGCACCTTCGTCGCCCTGGCCTGCGGTCTGACCGGCTACTTCGTCGTCCTGCGCGGCCAGGTGTTCGCCGGGGACGCCCTCAGCCACGTCGCCTTCACCGGCGCCCTCGCCGCGGCCGCGGCCGGGGTCGCGGTGAGGGCGGGGCTCTACGGGGCGACGGTCCTGGTCGCGGCGGGGATGGGGCTGCTGGGACGGCGCTCGCGCCCCGACGACGTCGTGATCGGCTCGGTCTTCGCCTGGGTCCTCGGGCTCGGCGTCCTCTTCCTCTCGCTCTTCATCGCCGGCTCGAGCGGCTCCGACGGGACGGCCGCCGTCCGCGTTCTCTTCGGCTCGATCCTCGGCCTCTCGGCCGCCGAAGCGCAACTGGCCGCGGGCCTCGCCCTGGCCGCCGCCGCCGGGCTGCTGGCGATCGCGCGCCCGCTGCTGTTCTCGACGCTCGATCCCGAGGTGGCGCGCGGCCTCGGCGTGCCGGTGCGGGCGCTCGGCGTCGGCT
>JBLNAC010000158.1:0-3969 GCA_050259155.1 Syntrophothermus sp. | reverse complement strand
AAGATCGCCATCGCGACGAAGCCGCCGAAGGTGACGAAGTAGAACAGCGCCAGCCGCCACAGCCGCCAGCCGGCGCGCAGCACGGCGCCGTAGTCGGTCCGCGGCCGCTCGCCCGGCGCCTCACGGGAGAGCGCCAGCCAGATCCCCCCGTAGGCCGCGATCACGGCGCCGAAGACGATCCCGGCGAACTCCTGGCTGACGCCGTTGCGCAGGGCCGGGATCGAGAAGGCGGCGACCGCGGTGCCGATGTTCCCCATGCCGTAGATGCCCAACGCGAACCCCTGCCGCTGCTTCGGGAACCACTCGGCGACGAAGGGGACGCCGACGGCGAAGGAGGCGCCGGCGGCGCCGAGCAGGAAGCCGGCGGCGAGCAGCGCGACGTAGCTGGAGGCGAAGCCGATGAGGACGGCGGCGCCGGCGGAGTAGAACAGCATCGCCGCGAAGACCGGCCGGCCGCCGACCCGGTCGGTCAGCAGCCCGAGCGGGATGCGCAGCAGCGAACCGAGCACCACCGGCACCGCGACCATCACCGCCGTCTCGGTGCTGGAGAGGCCGAGCTGGTCTTCGAGCTTCGGCGCCAGCGGCGCCAGCATCCCCCAGGCTGAGAAGCAGGCGGCGAAGGCGAGGGTCGCAAGGACGAGGTTTCGGTTCGATTCGCTCCGTTCCATGGTCACTCGGCTCTCTGCGAGCGCAGCGCCGTCGTGCTGGGGCGCGGGGCGCGGCCGCGGTAGGGGATCGGGCTGCGGCGGAGGTAGTCGACGGGGACGCTCCAGGCGTGGACGAGGCGGCTGAACGGCCACAGCGCGTAGAGGAACCAGACGGCGACCACGTGGATCTGGAAGATCGGCGTCACACCCCCGCCGGTCATCAGGCTCGGCTTCGGGTCGAGGACGAGGACCTGGCGGAAGTAGGGCGCGACCGTCTCGCGGTATTGGACGGCGTCGCCGAAGTTGGTCGTCGTGGCGAGGATCCCGGTGACGATCCCGACCGCGAGCAGCGCGAAGACGGCGACGTCCATGTGGGTGGTGACGACGCGGACGCGGGGGAAGCGGATGCGGCGGTAGACGAGGATCAGGAAGCCGAGGAGGACGGCGGCGCCGGCGGCGAGCCCGCCGATCATCGCGATCACGTGGTAGGCGCTGTCGTCGATCCCGACCGCGCCGGTCCAGGAGGCGGGAACGAGGATCCCCAGCACGTGGCCGCCGATCGCCGCCAGGACGCCGAAGTGGAAGATCGTGCTGCCGTACCTCAACACCCGGCTCTCCAGCAGCTGCGAGGAGCGCGCGCCCCAGCCGTACTGGTCGCGGCGGTAGCGCCAGAACGTGCCGACCGCGAAGACGGCGATCGCCGCGTAGGGCAGCACCGCGTAGAGGAGGAGTTCGCCTTGGCTCACCGCGGCATCACCTCCGGCGGCGCGAAGGGCTCGAGGCCGACCTGCTCGCGCGGCGGCCCCTGCTCGGCGAGGCGTCGGATCCGGCCCGCCTGCCGCGCTGTCAGCCCCGGCATCGCGTCGGTGATCGCCGCGAACAGCTCCGCATAGGGGCTGCCCTCCTCGCGCTGGGCGGCCGCGATCAGCTCGATCGCCTCGCGCTGGTCCTCCAGCAGCTCCATCCCCGCCGGATCGAGCGCCGCGAACTCGAGCATCAGCGGCAGGAAGTCGGGCAGCTCGACCGGGTCGGCGTCCCAGCCGGCCTCGGCGTAGGCCTGGCGCAGGCGGAGCAGCGCCAGCCCGCGCTGGCGGCTGTCGCCGTGCAGGTGGTAGGTGAGGTGGAGGCTGCCGCGCTTGGAGAGCTCGAAGCGCTCGACGTGGTCGCGCTGCAGCTCGCCCAGCGGCTGCGACCGCCACCACTCCAGGAAGGCGGCGATGTGCCCGCGGCGGCGGCGGCCGGCCGGGCCGACCTCGCTCACCCTCAACTCCGCGAGCGCGGCGTGCGTCTCCGGCTCGGGGTACTGGAGCGCGACCGAGGCGACCTTCAGCGGGTGGACGGGCTCAGCCATCGACGTCCCCCTTGCGGCGCACCAGCAGGTGACGCACGTCGAAGCTCGCCGGCGCCTCCTCGCGCTGCTCGGCGAAGGCGTCCGCCGGCAACAGCGCCGCCGAGCCCGCGGCGAAGTCGATCCCGCAGGAGCCCTGCTCGGCGAAGGCCTCCGGCGAGGCCTCGCCGTGGCGGCGCGGGATCACGTAGCGCTCGTCGTAGTCGCCGATCGCGACCTGGCGGAACATCTCCTCCAGCTCCGCCGGCTCCATCCCGACCTCGGTCGCGATCGCCGGGTCGGCGGCGCCGTCGACGTTGACCCCCCGCATGTAGCGGCGCATCGCCACCAGCCGGCGCAGCGAGCGGCGCACCGGCTCCGGGTCGCCGGCGGCGAGGAAGCTGGCCAGGTAGGCGACCGGGATCCGCAGCTCCTCGATCGCCGCGAAGACGTCCTCGTGGCTGCCGCCGTCGCGGACCAGCTCCTCCCCCAGGCTCTCGACCGGTGAGAGCGGCGGCACGTACCAGACCATCGGCAGGGTCCGGTACTCCGGGTGCAGCGGCAGCGCGATCCGCCAGCGCTTGCACATCGCGTAGACCGGCGAGCGGCTCGCCGCCTCCAGCCAGTCGTCGGCGATCCCGTCGCGGCGCGCCTGCTCGCGCACCTCGGGGTCGTCGGGGTCGAGCAGGAGGTCGAGCTGGGCGTCGAGCAGTTCGTGCTCGTCGGGGACCGAGGCCGCGGCCTCGACCCGGTCGGTGTCGACGAGGACGATGCCGACGTGGCGCAGCCTCCCGACGCAGGTCTCCGAGCAGACCGTCGGCATCCCCGCCTCCAGCCGCGGGTAGCAGAGGTTGCACTTCTCGGCCTTGCCCGTGTTCCAGTTGAAGTAGACCTTCTTGTAGGGGCAGCCGGAGACGCAGAAGCGCCACGAGCGGCAGGCCTCCTGGTCGACCAGGACGATCCCGTCCTCCTCGCGCTTGTACATCGCCCCCGAGGGGCAGGAGGCGACGCACGAGGGGTTGATGCAGTGCTCGCAGATCCGCGGCAGGTACATCATGAACGCCTGCTCGAACTCGAGCTTGACCTCCTCCTCGAGGTCGCGGCGGTTGACGTCGCCGGCGGCGCCGACCTGCGAGCCGGCGAGGTCGTCGTCCCAGTTCGGCCCCCACCTCAGGTCGAGGTTCTCGCCGTCGAGCAGCGAGCGCGGCCGCGCCGCCGGCTGCACGTCGCTGGGCGGGGCGCTGATCAGGTGGTCGTAGTCGTAGGTCCACGGCTCGTAGTAGTCGTCGACCGTCGGCAGGTCGGGGTTCCAGAAGATCGTCGCCAGCTTGCGCAGCCTCCCGCCCGCCTTCAGCTTCAGCCGCCCCTTGCGGTCGAGCGTCCAGCCGCCCTTCCAGCGCTCCTGGTCCTCGTAGTCGCGCGGGTAGCCGCGGCCGGGCTTGGTCTCGACGTTGTTGAACCAGACGTACTCGGTGCCGCGGCGGTTGGTCCAGACGTTCTTGCAGGTCACCGAGCAGGTGTGGCAGCCGATGCACTTGTCGAGGTTCATCACCATCCCCATCTGCGCCCGCACCCTCATGCGAACACCGCCTCGGTGCGCCGCTTGCGGACGATGATCAGCTGGTCGCGCTGGGGCCCGGTCGGCCCGTAGTAGTTGAAGCCCCAGGAGAGTTGGGCGTAGCCGCCGACCAGGTGGGTGGGCTTGATCGAGATCCGGGTCAGCGAGTTGTCGGTGCCGCCGCGGGCGCCGGTGGTCTCGGAGATCGGCACGTTCACGTGGCGGTCCTGGGAGTGGTAGTAGAGGGCGACGCCGGGCGGCACGCGGTGGGAGACCGCGGCCCGGCAGGCGACGGTGCCGTGGCGGTTGTAGACCTCCAGCCAGTCGTTGTCGGCGACGCCGATCCGCTCCGCGTCCTCGACCGACAGCCACATCGCCGGGCCGCCGCGGAACAGCGTCAGCATCGTCAGGTTGTCCTGGAACTCGGAGTGGATCGA
>JBLNAC010000157.1:0-4546 GCA_050259155.1 Syntrophothermus sp. | reverse complement strand
GCGCCCGCTCCTACGGGGAGATGACCAACCTGCCGGCGGAGCTGCGCCAGCGGCTGGCCGGGGCGGTTCCCCTTTCGACGCTGGCCCTTGTATCCGAGGCGAAGGCGGACGACGGCACCGTCAAGTGCCTCTTCCACACCGGCGACGGGCGGCCGCTGGAGGCCGTCCTGATGCGGTTCCGGGATGGGCGCCGCTCGGTCTGCGTCTCCTCGCAGTCCGGCTGCCCGCTGACGTGCACCTTCTGCGCCACCGGCCGGATGGCGTTCGGCCGCAACCTGAGCGCCGACGAGATCCTCGACCAGGCGCTTCACTTCCGCCGCGTCGAACCGATCGATCACCTCGTCTTCATGGGGATGGGGGAGCCGACGATGAACGTCGACGCCGTCCTCGCCGCCTGCGAGCTGCTGCCCGACCTCGGCGTCACGCACCGCCGCACGGCGATCTCGACCGTCGGCTGGGTGCCCGGCATCGACCGGCTCGCCGAGTGCGAGATGCCGATCGGCCTGGCGCTCTCCCTGCACGCGCCCAACGACGGCCTGCGCTCGCAGCTGATGCCGGTCAACGACCGCTATCCGCTGGGCGAGGTCCTCGCCGCCTGCGATCGCTATCGCGCCGCGCGCCGGCGCCGGGTCTTCGTCGAGTACGTGATGCTCAACGAGGTCAACGACCTGCCCGAGCACGCGCGCGAGCTGGCGGCGCTGCTCGACCGCCGCGGTTACAAGGTCAACCTGATCCCCTACAACCCGACCGGGGCTTACGAGGGGTCGCCGCCCGAGCGAATCGAGCGCTTCCGGGCGATCCTCGCCGAGAGCGGGCTGACCGCGACGGTCCGTCTCACCAGGGGGCGGGAGATCGCCGCCGCCTGCGGCCAGCTCGCCGCGACCGCCTGAGACTGGCTGCCCAGCCAGTTATGATCGCCCGCATGGCCTCGGTCGAACCGGCGGCGCCGGCCGCGCGCCCGCCGCGGATGTCCGCGAACCCGGTGCGCCGGGTGGCGGAGGACCTCGCCGCGGAGTGGCGTGGGAGGGGCGGGTACCCGCCCGGCCCGCGCGGCTTCAGCTTCTCGCGCACGCACCGAATAGCCCACGATCCGCTGCCGATCCTGCTCGGCGCCTACGAAGAGCACGGCCCGATCTTCAGCATGCGGCTGCTCCACACCCGGGTCGTCTTCATGCTCGGGCCCGAGGCGAACCAGTTCATCACCGTCGGCCATCCGGAGTGCTTCCACTGGCGCGAGTCGAGCTTCGGCGACCTGATCCCGCTGCTCGGAGACGGCCTTCTGACCGTGGACGACGACTACCACGACCGGGCGCGGGCGATCATGATGCCGGCCTTCCACCGCGAGCAAATCGCCGCCGCGACCGCGGCGATGGAGGTCGAGGCGGCGGCGGCGATCGCGACCCTCGCCCCGGGGGAGGTGGTCGACGTCTACGCGTGGATGCGCAACCTGGCGATGCGGATCGCGATGCGGGCGCTGCTCGGGCTCGACCCCGACGAGGCCGGCCGGGGCGCCGCCGCGGCCGAGCACTTCGAGCGCGCCCTCGGCTACTACGGGATCGACTTCGCCCTGCGGCTGCTGCGAGGCCCAGGCTCCCCCTGGCGCCGGATGGTCGCCTCGCGGCGCGTCCTCGACGAGATCGTCTTCGCCGAGATCGCCCGCCGGCGGGCCGAGCCGGAGGCCGGCCGCCAGGACATCCTCAGCCTGCTCGTCGGGGCCCGCGGGGAGGGGGGAGAGGCCTTCACCGACCGCGAGGTGCGCGACCAGGTGATGACGCTGATGTTCGCCGGCCACGACACCTCAACCTCGACCCTGACCTTCATGCTCCACGAGCTGGCGCGCCATCCCGACGTCACCGCCCAGCTGGTCGAGGAGCAGGACCGCGTGCTCGGCGGCGAGCCGCCGACGCCCGAGCAGCTCGAGGGGGAGCTGCCCTACCTGGACCTTGTCCTCGACGAGGTGCTGCGCCTCTACCCACCGGCCTGGATCGGCCCCCGCCGCGCGGTCCGCGAGTTCGAGTTCGGTGGCTGGGCCGTCCCGCGCGGCGCCTACGTCAACTACAGCTCCTGGGCCAGCCACCGCATCCCCGAGGTGTTCCCCGAGCCCGAGGCGTTCATCCCCGAGCGCTTCACCCGCGAGCGCAAGGCGGCGCTGCCCCGCGGCGCCTACGTCCCGTTCGGCGGCGGCCAGCGGATCTGCATCGGCAAGCGATTCGGCCAGACCGAGGTCAAGCTGGTGGCGACGATGCTTCTGCAGCGCCTGCGCCTCGATGCCCTCCCGGGGCGGACGATGAGCGTGCGGCAGATGCCGACCCTCTCGCCCCGCGGTGGCCTGCCGATGCGGGTGCTCGCCCGTTGCTGACCGGACCCCTCGGCGTGCTGATGCCCGCGCTCGACGTTTCCGCCATGACGCCGCTCGGGACCGAGGCCGGCTGGGCGATCCTCGGCGGCCTGATCCCGATCCTGGGCGCCGGCGCCATCGGCCTCATCGTCTGGCGCGCGGCTCGCGCCGACCCCGACGACGACGAGGACCGCGACGGCGGGCGCCGCGGCCCCGGCGAGGGCGAGGGTTAGGGAAGGGGCTCCGCGATCGGCGTCGCCCCCCGTGCCGCTACTTGATGAACAGCATCTCCTCGTACTTCGGCAGCGGCCAGAGGTCGTCGGCGACAACCCGCTCGAGCCTGTCGGCCGCGGTGCGGACGTCGGCCATCGCCGCCAGCTGCTTGTCGCGGGCGTGGATCGCCAGCTCGAGCCCCTCGAGGCCGGGCGGGTACTCGTTCGCTTCCTCGAGCTTGAGCAGGGCCCTGCCCATCTCCTCCAGCGTCTCGCGGACTTCCGCGGCGACGCCATCGGCGACGCCGGAGTCGGCGATCACCTTCAGATAGCGAAGGGCCGCCGGCAGGATCATCGTCTTCGCGATCGTGTGCGCCGTCTCCGCCTCGATGTTGGCCCGGATCGCGTACTGCTCGACCCAGACGTCGTAGCGGGAGTGAAGCTCGCGCTCGCTCAGCACCCCGTACCGCTCGAAGGCGGCCACGGTCGGGGGCGCGATCACCTCCGGCAGCGCGTCGGGGGTGGTGCGCAGGTTCTTCAGCCCGCGCTGCTCCGCCTCGGCGTGCCACTCCTCGGAGTAGTTGTCGCCGCCGAAGCAGACGACCTTGTTGGCGAGGTAGGACTCCTTGACGATCTCCGTCACCGCCCCCGGCATCTCGGTGCCGGCGTCGATCTTCGCCTGCAGCTGGTCGGCGAGCTCGTCGACGGCCTCGGCGACGATCGTGTTCAGCACCGTGTTGGGGAAGGCGAGCGACATGCTCGACCCCAGCGCCCGGAACTCGAACTTGTTGCCGGTGAAGGCGAACGGCGAGGTGCGGTTGCGGTCGCCGCCGTGCAGCGGCAGCGGCGGCAGCACTTCGGTCCCCAGGTTGAGGAAGGAGGCCGGCGTGTTGGGGTCCCCCTCGCCGGTGGCGATCGCCTCGAACGCCTTCTCCAGCTCGGCGCCGAGGAAGATCGAGATGATCGCCGGCGGCGCCTCGTTGGCCCCGAGCCGGTGGTCCTGGCCGATGTTGGCGACCGAGGCCCGCAGCAGGCCCTGGTGCTTGTTCACGGCCTGGATCACCGCCGTGCAGAAGAACAGGAAGACGATGTTCTCGTGCGGCGTCTCGCCGGGGTTGAGCAGGTTGACGCCGGTGTCGGTGCCCATCGACCAGTTGTTGTGCTTGCCGGAGCCGTTGACGCCGGCGAAGGGCTTCTCGTGAAGCAGGCAGACGAGCCCGTAGCGACGGGCGACGTTTTCCAGTGTCCGCATCAGCAGCTGCTGGTGGTCGGAGCCGACGTTGGAGTTCTCGAAGATCGGCGCGATCTCGTACTGGGCCGGCGCCACCTCGTTGTGGCGGGTCTTGACCGGGATGCCGAGCTTCCGCATCTCCAGCTCGGCCTCCATCATGAAGGCGAGGATCCGCTCCGGGATCGAGCCGAAGTAGTGGTCGTCGAGCTCGTGGCCCTTGGGCGGCTTGGAGCCGAACAGGGTGCGCCCGGTGGCGATCAGGTCGGGCCGCTCGAAGAAGTACTGCTCGTCGATCAGGAAGTACTCCTGCTCGGGGCCGACGGTGGTGAAGACGCGCTGCGCATCGTCGTCCCCGAGCAGCCGAAGCGCCTTGATCGCCGACCGCGAGAGCGCGTCCATCGAGCGCAGGAGCGGGATCTTCGCGTCGAGCGCCTCGCCGGTCCAGGAGGCGAAGGCGGTCGGGATGCAGAGCAGCGTCCCGTTCGGGTTCTCGAGGATGAAGGCGGGGCTGGTCGGGTCCCAGGCCGTGTAGCCGCGGGCCTCGAAGGTGGCGCGCACGCCCCCGGTCGGGAAGGAGGAGGCGTCGGGCTCGCCCTGGATCAGCTCCTTGCCGGAGAATCCCGCGATCATCCGCCCCTCGCCGCTCGGCTCGAAGAAGCCGTCGTGCTTCTCCGCGGTCGAGCCCGTGAGCGGCTGGAACATGTGCGTGTAGTGAGTCGCGCCCCTCTCCAGCGCCCAGGCCATCATCGCCTCGGCGACCGCGTC
>JBLNAC010000156.1:0-4870 GCA_050259155.1 Syntrophothermus sp. | reverse complement strand
TTGGCTCTCCCCTGACCGAGGCGCTCGTCGTTGTAGCTGAAGAACGCGCCGCTCTTGGCGACGACGTCGTAGAAGACGCCGAGGTCGAGCAGCGTGCCTTCGCGCGAGATGCCCTTGCCGTAGGTGATGTCGAACTCCGCTTGCTTGAACGGCGGCGCGACCTTGTTCTTGACCACCTTGACGCGCACGCGGTTGCCCACGGCTTCGGTGCCGTCCTTGAGGGTCTCGATGCGGCGGATGTCGAGGCGGATCGTCGCGTAGAACTTGAGCGCCTTGCCGCCGGTGGTGACCTCCGGATTGCCGAACATGACACCGATCTTCTCGCGCAACTGGTTGGTGAAGGCGCAGATGGTGCCGGAGCGGCTGAGGCTGCCGTTGAGCTTGCGCAGCGCCTGGCTCATGAGGCGCGCCTGGAGCCCGACGTGCGAGTCGCCCATCTCACCCTCGATCTCCGCCTTCGGCGTCAAGGCGGCCACGGAGTCGACGGCGACGACGTCGACGGCGCCGGAGCGGACGAGGAGCTCGCAGATCTCGAGCGCCTGCTCGCCGGTGTCCGGCTGCGAGACGAGGAGGTCGTCGATGTTGACGCCGATCCGCCGCGCGTACTGCGGATCCATCGCGTGCTCGGCGTCGATGAAGGCGCAGATGCCGCCGCGGCGCTGCGCCTCGGCGATGACGTGGTAGACGAGCGTCGTCTTGCCGGACGACTCCGGGCCGAAGATCTCAACCACGCGGCCGCGGGGCAGGCCGCCGATGCCGAGCGCCATGTCCAGCGCCAGCGAGCCGGTCGGGATCGCGGCGACCTTGACCGTCCCCTGGTCGCCGAGGCGCATCAGCGCGCCCTCGCCGAACTCCTTTTTGATCCCGCTGACTGTGCTCTCCAGCGCGGCGTCCCTGGCCTTTGCCTCCTTCGCGGAGACGTCGTTCAAGCTCGCTTTCCTGTCTGCCATCTCACTCACCTCACTGCCGCCCTGCTCCGGGCAGCTCGACTTGGGCCAAGGGGCTGTAGACGGCGCCCTGTGGCTGGAGTACGGAACGGTAGAGCGTCAATCGGACGCCATAAAACGGCTCGGAGAGGCTCGGGGGCAGCCCCGACGGCGGTCGCTCGACCCGCATCAGACGGCGCGTCCCGCGCCCCTCGGGGCGAACCCTGGCGACCGTGACATGGGGCCAGAACGGGCGCTTCTCCGGCTTGTAGAGCCGCTCCTTCTCGAGCAGCTCGCCGAGCCGGGCCTGGATCTGCTCGGCCCCGGGAGAGACCACCGGCAGCGCGAACAGCCGCGCCCGGCGCAGGCTCGGCTTCGCGACCGGGTCCCTCAGCTCGGCCAGCGGCGCCGGAGCCGCGCAGCGGCCGACGATCTCCCCCACCCGCTCCGCGTCCTTCTCCGGCCGCCAGCCGAGGAAGGCGAGGGTCACGTGCAGCGAGTCCTCGCCGACCCGGCGCAGGGCCGGGTCGGCCAGCTCGCGCCTCCCCCACGCCACGATCTCGTCCCTGACCCCGTCGGGCAGGTCGAGGGCGACGAACATCCGCATCCGCGGGCTCTTCAGCCTCTCCTTCGCCATCGCGCCCCCCACGCTACGGCCCCGCCCGGCGCGCGCGGCGCGCGGAGTCACGCGCCTCTGCCGCCGCTTCGTCGTGGATGCGTGAACCGCGGCCGGGCCGGGTCCCGGGCGCGGAAGGGCGAACCGGAGCCCTGCCCTAGAGCGAGGGGTCCGCGCCGGTCAGGAGATTGCGCAGCAGGTGCATCCCGACCAGCGCCGAGCGTTCGCGGACGTCGGCCCGGTTGCCGGGGATCGTCGGGTCGCGGGCGATCGCGGTGCCGTCGCCGAGGCGGGCGTCGAAGCAGACGTAGCCGACCGGCTTCTCCTCGGTCCCGCCGCCCGGCCCTGCGACGCCGGTGATCGCGACGGCGACGTCGGCGCCGAAGCGATCCATGGCGCCGATCGCCATCGCCTCGGCGACCTCCGGCGATACCGCGCCCCGCGCCTCGATCAGCCCCGGGTCGACCCCCAGCAGCTCCGCCTTGGCCTCGTTGGAGTAGGCGACGACGCCGCCGGTGAAGTACTCGGAGGCCCCCGGCAGGTCGGTGATGCGGGCCGCCATCAGGCCCCCGCTGCAGGACTCGGCGAGAGCCAGGCGCCGCCCCCGCAGGGCCTTAGCCACCTGCTCGTCGATCGTCGACCCGTCGGTGCTGAAGGTCTCCCGCGGGTGGCGCCCGACCAGGCCCTCGCGCACCTGCTCGGCGACGGCGGCCGCCTCGTCGCGATAGCGGACGTCGATCTCGATCTCGCCGCGCCGCAGGCAGGTCGTGATCTCGACGGCGTCCAGCGCCACCCCGTCGGCCTCGATCTCGCGCAGGCTCTTGGCGATTTCGGACTCGGGCACGCCGAACATCCTCAGCGTGTAGGCGCGCAGCGGCGTCGCCCGCGCCAGCACCGCCCGCACCGGCGGCGTCTCGAGCGCCGCCGGCCACATCGGCCGCAGCTCGCGCGGGGGCCCGGGCAGCACGACCACCACCCGCTCCCCGGCGGGCACGACGAGCCCGGGGGCGGTGCCCTCGGGGTCGAGGGCGAAGGCGCCCTCGGGCACCAGCGCCTGCTTGCGATTGGCCGCGATCATGGCGTCCTCGTCGAGCCGGAAGCGGCGCGAGAAGCCGCGCAGGATCTCGGCGATCTTGGCCAGCATCTCCTCGTCGAGGACGAGCTCGCGGCCGGCGATGCGGGCGACCACCTCGGCGGTCAGGTCGTCGGCGGTGGGCCCGAGACCGCCGCTGGTCACGATCAGGTCCATCCCCTCCGCGGCGAGGAAGCGCAGCGCGGCCTCCAGATCCTCCGGACGGTCGCCGACGATCAGGATGTGGGCCACCTCCACCCCGCCCGCGGCGAGCTGCTCGGAGATCCAGGGCCCGTTGCGGTCGGAGATGCGGCCGGTCAGCACCTCGGTCCCGGTGACGACTATCCCCGCGCGGATCACGCAGGCAAGCTACATGACCGGCCGCGCGGCGCCGACGACCGCGCGGGCCCGCCGCCCACCCTCAGACCTCGTCGATGTCGGCGGCGACCGGCGCCGCATCGGGCGGCCCGTCGCCGGCCCCGAGCACGCGCGGCAGGTCCGCCTGGCTGATCAGCACCTGGCGCGGTTTGGACCCCTCGTAGCCGGAGATGACGCCGCGCCGCTCGAGCATGTCGATCAGGCGCCCCGCGCGGGTGTAGCCGACCCGCAGCCGGCGCTGGATCATCGAGACCGAGGCGGTTTCCGTCTGGACGACGAGGCGGATGGCCTCGTCCAGCAGGTCGTCGCTGTCGGGATCGAGCTCGCCATCAGCCCCTTCGCGCTCGGCATCCTCGGGGGCCTCGAGCAGCTCCGCCTCGAATTCGGGCTCCCCCTGGCGGGCCCAGTGCCGGGTGATCCGCGCGATCTCGTCCTCGGTCACGAAGGCGCCCTGGATGCGCTGCAGCTTCGAGCTGCCAGGGCCGCGGAACAGCATGTCCCCCTGGCCCAGCAGGGACTCGGCGCCACCCTGGTCGAGGATCACGCGGGAGTCGGTCTGCGAGGAGACGGCGAAGGCGATCCGCGAGGGGATGTTGACCTTGATCGTGCCGGTGATGATGTCGGTGGAGGGGCGCTGGGTCGCCAGCACCAGATGGATCCCGGTCGCCCGCGACTTCTGCGCGAGGCGGATGATCGAGTCCTCGACTTCGGCCGGGGCGACCATCATCAGGTCCGCGAGCTCGTCGATCACGCAGAGGATGTGCGGGAGCGGCGGTTCGCCGGCCTTGCTGCGGGCCCGGTTCAGTTCCGCCAGGTTGCGGCAGCGGGCCTCGCTCATGATCCCGTAGCGGCTCTCCATCTCGCCGATCAGATTCGAGAGGACGTTCGCCGCCAGGCGCGGCGAGGTCACGACCGGCGTCAGCAGGTGGGGGATGTTCTCGTAGTGGTTGAGCTCGACCTGCTTGGGGTCGACGAGGACGAGGCGCACCTCGTTGGGCGAGGCCTGCATCAGGATCGAGGAGAGGATCGCGTTGACGCAGCCCGACTTCCCGGAGCCGGTGGTGCCGGCGACGAGGACGTGCGGCATCTTCGCCAGGTCGGTCCAGACCGCGTTGCCGTCGATCCCCTTGCCGAGCCAGGCGACCAGGGGCGAGGTCTTCTCCGGCCGGCCCGCGTAGACGTCGCCGAGGCGGACCATGCGGCGGCGGCTGTTGGGAACCTCGACGCCGACCGCCTGTTTGCCCGGGATCGGCGCCAGGATGCGGATGTCGGTCGAGGCGAGGGCGTAGGCGAGGTCGTTGGCCAGCTCGGTGACTTTCTTGACCTTGATCCCCGGGGCGAGGCGCAGTTCGTAGAGCGAGACGTGGGGCCCGCTGACGACGCCGACGATCTTCGCCTCGACCCCGAAGTGGCCCAGGGTCTCGATCAGCTTCCTCCCCACCGCCTGCTGGTCGCGCGGGTCGGGGCCGCGGTCGCCCTTGCCGCGCTCGAGGGATTTCGCCGGGGGCGGTCGGTAGTCGATCTCCTCCGAGGTGGTGACGCCGCGCCTGCCTCCCTGGGGGGTGAGCCTTTCCTGGGTGGGCGCGCGCTCGGCGTCGGCGGCGGGACCGCCACCCGGCGCCGGGGGAGCGATGGGGTGATCGGCGTCGGGCGGCAGCCCCTCCTCCTCGGCCGGCGCGTGCCCGGCATCGGATCCGGGCTCGTCCTCGACGAAGGCGACCGTCTCCGCCTCGGACTCGATGTCGAAGATCTCGGCGTCGAAGCCGCCGCGGTCGACCAGCTGGACGGTCGGCTCGAAGTCCTCGTCGTCCTCGGGATAGGAGCTCATCACGTCGGTCGGTCCGTCGTCCCCCCGCGCGGCCTCCGCCGCGCCGCGCC
>JBLNAC010000155.1:0-3303 GCA_050259155.1 Syntrophothermus sp. | reverse complement strand
CCTTGCCGTGCAGCTCGCCGATCGCGGCCTGCACGACCTCGTCCGTCAGCGCGCCCTCGAGATCGCAGAAGAACATGTAGCGCCCCAGCTGCCTGCGCATCGGCCGCGACTCGATCCGGGTCAGGTTGACGCCGCGGCTGGAGAAGACGGAGAGCGCCTCGACCAGGGCGCCCGGGTGGTCCTCGCCGAGCTCGGAGAACACGAGCGACGTCTTCCACGGACCCTCGCCCTCGGGCTCGGTGCCGGCGGGGGCGATCCAGAGGAAGCGGGTCACGTTCCCGCTCTCGTCCTCGACCCCCTCCCGCATCAGGACGCAGCCGTACAGCTCCGCGGCGGCGCGCGCCCCGAGCGCGGCCCAGGGGCGGGTGCTCTCGCTCACCATTCGCACCGCCGCCGCCGTGCTGCTCACGCTGCGCTGTTCGACCGCGGGCAGCGTCGCCCGCAGGAACCGCGCGCACTGGGCCAGCGGCTGCGGGTGCGAGAGGACGGCCTCGACGTCCTCGACGGCGACCCCGGCGCGGCCGATCAGGTGGACGCGGACGCGGTAGTCGTACTCGCCGACGATTGTGACCGCGTCGGCCTCGAAGGCGAGGGTGTCGAGGGTCGGCCGGACCGAGCCCTCGATCGAGTTCTCGATCGGAACCAGGGCGCGGTCGACTTCGCCGTTCTGGACGGCGAGGATCGCATCGGGGATCGACTCCGTCCGCAGCGGCTCGAGCTCTCCCCCGGGCCACGCCTCGCGCAGGGCGTCCTCGGTGAAGGTCCCAGCGGGGCCGAGGTAGGCGACGCGCCGCCCCGCCATCTCAGCCGACCGTGACGGTGTAGGTGGCTTCGTTGTTTTCGGTGACCTTCTCGCCGGGGACCGGCTGGACCTTGACCGTGAGCGTCACCGTCCCGGTCGGCACCGGGGTCAGCGAGATCGTGGTCGAGCCGATTTCGCCGGCGGCGATCGATTCGATCTTGCCGGCGGTCGTGGCTCCGCCTTCGACGGCGACTTCGACCGTGATCCCGTTCTCGGTCGATTCGCCCTGGTTCTGGACCTGTACTTCGACTTCGAACGCTTCTTCGGCGGTGACGATCGCTTCGCCGCCTTCGACGAGTTCGGTCCCGTTGACGCTGGCTCCGTAGAGGCCGAGGCCGTGGATCCCGGAGACGTTGGTCCCGGTGGCCCCGCTGATCGCGCCCAGGGCGCCCGCGACCGTGGCTTCTTCGAGCCATTTGGTCCCTTCCGGGACGAAGCTGCTCTTCGGCACGTCGGAGCCGTCGATCCCCTTGCCGGCGAGGACGCCGTTGATTTCCGGCCGGGTCACCTGTTCGTAGAGGACGTCGCTGGCGAACAGCGACTGCATCTGGCGCGCGATCGCCGACGTCGCCTTCGCCGCACCGGCTTCGCCGAGGGCGGTGCTCATCTTTTCGGCGATCACGCTCATCGCGTTGGCGCGCAGCTCGTAGACGAGCTCGAGGTTCTTCTGCGCGTTGCCCATGTCGCCCGGGGCGCTGAGCCCGTCGATCCGCGAGGCCTGGGTGTTCACCGCGCTGCTGTCGGCCTTGACCTCGGCGGTGAACTCGGTGACGGAGAGGCTGCCGGGTTCTTCGAGCTTGCCGAAGAACGACTTGCTCGTCTGTTCGGTTTCCTTGAGGATCTGGGAGACGTTGCGGCCGTAGTCGCTGAGAGCGCGTTCGGCGCGGGCGTCCAGGCAGCCCTTGATCCCGAGCACGATCAGGATCAGGACGACGAGCGCCGCGCCCAGGGCGAGCCCGCGCCGGAGCATGATCTGCTGGCGCTGGGGTCGGCGTCTGGGACGCGGCCGGCGCTCCCTTCGTGCTGCTGAATCCTCCAAGGGGCGGAGAGTATGAAGCTTGGCGCGTCCGGCGGTCATTTGATGCCGCAAACGGTGGCTTTTTCCCACCCCGATCGGGCCCGGCGGGGCAGGGAACGCGGCCTCGCCGTCGAAGGCGTAGGGGCTTTGGTCGGCTCTGTCGTGCTCAACCGCTTCGTGATCGAGCGCCGCATCGGCAGCGGCGGCTTCGGCGTCGTCTACGAGGCGTGGGACGGCCGCCTCGAGCGCCCGGTCGCGGTCAAGGCGATCGAACAGCGGGGCGAGGCCGGACGCCGGGTGCTGCGCGAGGCGCAGGCCGCCGCACGCCTCAACCACCCTGGGATCGTCACCCTCTACGAGCTCGGCGAGGAGGACGGCAACGCGCTGCTCGTCACCGAGCTGGTCGAAGGCTCGACGCTGGCCCGGCTCTCGCACGAAGGGGTCCTCAGCGATCGCGAGATCGGCGAGATCGGCGCCGACCTCTGCGAGGCGCTCGACCACGCGCACTCGCGCGGCGTCGTCCACCGCGACATCAAGCCGCAGAACGTCCAGGTCACCGCCGGCGAACCGCGGGCGAAGCTGATGGACTTCGGCATCGCCCGCCTCGCCGACGAGGCGACGCTGACCGCGGCCGGCGACGTGGTCGGCACCCTTGCCTACATGTCGCCCGAGCAGGCCGAGGGGCGCCCCGCCGGTCCCGAGGCGGACGTCTACTCGCTCGCCCTGACTCTGTATGAGTGCTGGAGCGGCGAGAACCCCCACCGGCGCGCGACCCCGGCCGCCACCGCCCGCGCGATCGGCCGCCGCCACCGCCCGCTGCGGCGGCTGCGCCCCGACCTGCCGCGCGAGCTGAGCGACGCGGTCGAGGCCTGCCTGGCCGCGAGGCCGAACAGGCGCCCGTCGCTGGAGGAGCTCGGGACGGCGATCGAGGACGCCCTCGACCAGCTCGACGACCACGCGCCCGAGCGGCACTCGCGGGTTCTGCTGCGGCTCGCCGCGCTCGCCTCCGCCGCCGCCGCGGCCGGCTTCCTGATCGCCGGCCATGGGGTGCCGCTTCCCTAGGATCTCTCCCAGCCTCCCGGGCGCCCGGGGGCTGACCGACCGACCGCGAAGGAGCAATTCCGATCAGCGTCTTCCGCAAGCTGGAGTCAGGCATCGAAGGCCTCGTCGAGGGGCTCTTCAGCCGTGCCTTCAGCTCGGAGGTCCAGCCGGTCGAACTGGCGCGGAAACTGGCCAAGGAAATGGACGCGCACAAGACCGCGTCGGTGCAGCGGGTCTACGTCCCGAACGAGTACACGGTCTATCTCTCGAAGCCCGACCGGGCCAAGCTCGAGGGCTACGAGCGCTCGCTCGAGCAGGAGCTCTCGGGCTACCTGCTCGAGCACGCGCGGCGGCGCGGCTACGACCTCCTCACCAGGCCGGCGGTCGAGTTCGCGACCGACGAGCGCCTGCGGCTGGGCGAGTTCGGGATCCAGGCTCGCCT
>JBLNAC010000154.1:0-7081 GCA_050259155.1 Syntrophothermus sp. | reverse complement strand
CGGACTCGCCGCGCCGGATCGGGAAGGCGCCGAGGCGGGAGAGGATCCAGCCCTGCCAGCGGCGCTCGAAGAGCTCGACCTTGGCGACGTAGTTCATCGGCCGGCGCCACGGCAGGCAGCCGCCGACGACGAAGGGGTCGAGGAAGCTGCGGTGGTTGGCGGCGACGATCAGGCCGCCCTTGACGTGCCGGGCATGCTCGCGGCCGCGCCGCGTGTACCGGAAGTAGACGAGGAAGAACGGTTCTAGGAAGACGCGCGCGAGCAGGTAGAGCGGCCAGTTGACGCTGTGCTTCCGCGTGTAGGCGTGGTAGGCGGCCAGTCGCTCGGCGGTCACGCAGAGCGCTACACGCGAGCGAGGGCCCGGTTACCCCGCGCTCCCGACGGGCGGGCGGGCGGGCCGGCTACCAGGCGCTCTCGATCAGCGCCTCCAGGTCCCTGGCGCCGACCGGCGCGCCAGGCACGGCACCGAGCTCCGGCCTGGCGAGAGCCGTCTCGATCACCTCGCCGAGGCGCGCGCGGTCGGCGCCGAGGGCACCGAGCCCCGCGGGGCGGCCGCCGAGCTCCAGCAGGCGCGCCTCGAGGCCCGCCCGGTCGGCGCCCAGCGCCGCGGCGAGCTGGTCGAAGAGGTCGGGCACCCGGGGGGCGAGGAAGGCTGCGCTGCGCGGCAGGACCGCGGCGTTGGTCTCCGCATGGGGAATCCCGCAGATCCTCACCAGCGTCTGGCAGACCGGATGGTGGAGGCCGGCTTTGGCGGAGTCGATCGCGTAGCCGCAGAGGAGCGAGCCGAGCGCCAGGTCGGAGCGTGCGCGTGCCGCGGGCGTCTGGTCGAGGGCGGTGGCGATCAGCTCGGCGCCGCGCAGCGCGGTCATCCGCGAGACGGGGTTCGCCAGTGGCGTGTAGAGGCAGTCGGCTCCGTGGGCGAGGGCGTTCAGCGAGCTGGCCCGCAGGCGGGCCTCCGGCGCGCTCGTCATCAGCTCCGGATCGGCGATCACGAGCCGGGGGCGGACGCGCGCCGCGACCCGCTCCTCGTGTCCGGCGGGGAGGCGGTGGCTCGCGCTCATCTCCGCCCCCGACATCGTCGTCGGGATCGCCGCCACCGCGGCGCCGGTCACCGCTGCGACCGCCTTCGCGACGTCGATCACGCGGCCGCCCCCCAGCGCCACCAGCGGCCGCTCGCCCGCCGCGTAGGGGAGCAGGGCGGCCGCGAGGCCGGGGACCTGGCCGGGCGCCACCTCGTGGATCGCCGTGGCGGCGGCGGCCAGCCGCCGGGCGCCCGCGAGAGCCCGCTCGGTGCTGAGCAGGTCGAACTCGGCGATGCCGTGCTCGGCGAGGACCTCGTCCGCGGCGGCGAGTCCGGCGCGGCGGAGGATCACCGTGCGCCCGGCGTCGATCCAGACGAAGTCCTCGGTCAAGCGGGCTGCGTGCGCGGGTTGACGACCGGCCTCAGGTTCGGTTCGACCTCGTCCCGGAGATGCTCGAAGGCCGGCGGCAGCGACAGCTTCTCGCCCAGGTGCTCGAGCGGCTCGTCGACGGTGAATCCGGGCCCCAGCGTCGCGATCTCGAAGAGGACGCCGCTGGGCTCGCGGAAGTAGATCGACCTGAAGTAGAAGCGGTCGATCTCGGGAGTCGAGCGGGCGCCCGCGGCGATCGCCCTGTCGCGCCACCGCATGTGGTCCTCGGGGGTCGAGGCCCAGGCGACGTGATGGACGCTGCCGGCCCCCTGGAGGCCGGGCTCGGCGGGCGGCACGTCGTAGATGTAGAGCCCCCCGCGCTGCTCGCCCCGTGCCTCCCAGGCGCCGTCGACCGGCTCGAAATCCAGCGCCTCGAGCAGCACCCGGCTCGCGTCGGGGGCCGCGCTGTAGGCGCGCACAGCATGGAAGCCCTGGAGCGCCAGCTCGGCCGGGATCTCGGGGTGCTCGGCGATCAGCGGCGCGTCGGGAACGTCGGCGACGAGCAGCTCGTGGTCGAGCCCCTCGGGGTCGGCGAAGATCAGGCTGGCGCTCTCCCGTCGGGACTCGACCCCGTTGGCGGCGAGGCGCCCCGACCAGAAGTCGAGGGCCTCCTCGGAGCCGACCCGCCAGACGACGCGATGGACCATGCCGGCGCCGGCGCGGCCGCGCGGCGCGCCCGGATACTCGAAGAAGGTGAGGTCGGAGCCCGCGTCCCCCGCCTCGTCGGCGAAGAAGAGGTGGTAGACGGTGGGGCTGTCCTGGTTGACGGTTTTCTTCACCAGGCGCAGGCCCATCACCCCCGCGTAGAAGTCGATGTTGCTCTGGGCGTTCTCGGTGATCGCCGTGATGTGGTGGATTCCCTCGAGCTTCATGGGCCACGTATACCATCCGCGCGTATGAGCCGCGGAAGGCGACGCGTGGTCAAGGCGCTGATCGTGCTCGGCTCTGTCCTCGCCTTCCTCAGCGTCTTCGCGATCTGGGTCGAGCGCCAGGCGCTCAACACCGGCGACTGGGTCAACACCAGCTCGCGCCTGCTGCAGAACGCGACGATCCGCAGCGCCGTCGCCAACTACCTGGTCGACCAGCTGTACGAAAACGTGAACGTCGAACAGGAACTGAAGGACATCCTTCCCGGCGACACCAAGGAACTCGCCGGGCCGGCCGCCGGCGGCCTGCGCCAGGTCGCCGGGCAGGGCGCCGAAAAGGTGCTGGAAACCTCGACGGCCCAGGGCCTCTGGGAAGACGCGAACCGCAGCGCCCACGAACAGCTGCTGGCGGTGCTGGAAAACAAGAACGAAGCCGTCTCGACCGCCGAAGGCAACGTCAGCCTCAACCTCGGCAGCCTGATCACGAACCTCGCCGGCCAGATCGGCCTCGGCAAGAGCCTCGCGGAAAAGCTGCCCCCGGATGCGGGGCAGATCCAGATCCTGCAGTCGAGCGAACTGAAGACCGCGCAGAACGTCGCGGTCGGCATCAAGGGCCTGGCGCTGGTCCTCTCGCTGGTGACCTTCCTCGTCTTCGGCTTCGCGATCTACCTCTCGAAGGGCAGCCGCTGGGTGACGGTCCTGTTCAGCGGCGTCGGCCTGATCGCCGCCGGCTTCGCCGTCGTCGTCGCCCGGCACATCGCCGGCGGCATCGTCGTCGACCAGCTGGTCAAGACCGAAAGCGTCAAGCCCGCCGGCGAAGCGGCATGGTCGATCGGCACCTCGCTGATGACCAGCATCGCCACGACGGTGATCCTCGTCGGCGTCCTCTTCGCCGGGGCCGGGTGGCTCGGCTCCCCGACCAGCCCGGCCCGCGCCACGCGCAGCGCGATCGCCCCGGCGCTGCAGCGCTACATGCCGTGGGTCTACACCGCCCTGGCGATCGTCGTCGGGATCTACTTCGTCACCGCTCCGACGCAGGGCCTGCGCTCGTTCCTGACCACCCTCGTGATCGCCGGAATGGCGGCGTTCGGCCTGCACGAGCTTCGCCACCAGACGGAGGAGGAGTTCCCCGACGCGCGGTTCCACGCGGTCTTCGGCCAGACCAGGGAGATGGTCGTGAAGGCGGTCAGGGACGCCAGGATCGGCGAGCGGGCGGCGAAGCTGCGGCTGCCCGAAGTCCGCCGGCCGCCGGCCGAGGGCGAGGCGCCGACTGCCGAGGCGCCGACGGAGACGCTTGCCACGAGCGCCGAGGACACTCGTCTGCAGCGCCTCGAACGCCTCGGCGCCCTCCACGAGAAGGGCGTCCTCACCGACGAGGAGTTCGTGGCCGAGAAGGCGCGGGTGCTCGGCGAGGGCTGACGAAGCCCGCCGTGGGACTCGAACCCACAACCTCCTGATTACAAATCAGGTGCTCTGGCCAGTTGAGCTAGACGGGCGCGGTGGCGCCGCGGGCTGCGGAGCCGGGATCCGCGAATTCTGACCGCTTCATCGCGGCATCCGGCGCGGTCTCAGGTATTTCGAGCATTTTCCCGATAGGAGTGGCGTGGAAAGCAGGCAGATAGAGACGCTGCTCCGCCTCGGCGACCCCGGCTTCCGAAGCTTCTCGGAAGCGGCCGACGCCGGGCTCCATGCCCTCTCCGCGGCGGTCCCGGGGGTGATCGTCCTGGGCGAGATCGAACCGACCGGGGCCGGCTGTCGCGTGATCGACGTCCACGGGGACGGCCTCAACGGCGTCGAGAGAGGCTCGGTCCTCCCTCTGGCGAGCTCGGTGCCCGGCACCAGGTCTCGCGACGAGTCGGAGCGCGGCCGCTCGCCGGGGGGCGAAATCCTCGACCTCGACCACCTCCGGGCGCTGGGCGCGCAGGGCTTCATCGAGGTTCCGCTCGAGCTGAGCGAAGGCAGGATCGCCGGCGTCCTCGCCGCGCTGGATCCGAGCGCCGACGCCTACGGGATCGAGCACACCGCGCTGCTTGGCGTCACCGCCCGCCTGTTGAGCCGCGAGTGGGAGAACGTCGAGCTGCGGGCCGAGCTGCGCCGGCTCCGGCGCCGCGCCGCCGCCGGAACGGACGTGGACGTGGAGACGGGTTTGCCGAACCGCATCGGCTTCCTCAAGCAGCTCGACCACGAGTGGAGGCTGGCCGAGCGGGGGACCGTGGAATCCGTCCTCGTAACCTTCGGGATCGACACCGGCGCGGTCCCCGCGGGCAACGGAAACGCGGTCGGGAGGCTGGCCCTGAAGGTCGTCGCCGAGGTCTTGGAGGGAAGCGTCCGCAGAACCGATCGCGTCGGCCGCGTCGGCCCCGCAACCCTCGCCGCGGTCCTGGTCGGCTGCCGCCTCGACCAGGCGCCCACGTTCGTCGGGCGCTTCCAGGCGGCGCTGCGGCGCGTGACCGAGGGGCGCGACTCCCAGATCGAGCTCTCGCTCGGCGTGCAGGCCCTGGCCGGCTCCCCCTCGGTGGAGGAGGTGCTCGCGCTGGCCGAAGCAGCCGCCGAGGGGTCCGAGGAGGATCGGGCGCCCGCGACGGAGGGGAGCCTGAGCGGAGGAGCGAGACGTCTGCCACCGAGGCACCGCCGAGCGCCGCCGGGTTCGCGCCCGGGACCGCGGGGGTCACCCCTCCCTCGAATCCCGAGCGGCGGGGCGTGTTCCTGACCGACGTGATCGTCGAGCTCGGCTTCGCCGACCACGAAACCGTCGAGGCGGCGGTCGAGTGGACCCGGGAGAACGGCGGCACGCCGGAGAGCTGCCTGCTCAGGAACGGCACAATCGACGAGCGTCAGCTCTCGCTCGCCGTCGCCGAGCGCAACGGCCTCGACCACGTCGACCTGGACCACTTCCAGGTCGACGGCGAGGCGCTCGCCATGATCGGCAGGTCGACCGCGGCGCGCTACTCGGCGGTGCCGATCGCCTTCGCGGTCGACGGGGCGCTGCTCGTGGCTATCGAGGACCCGGGCAACATGCTGGGGATCAGCGACATCGAAGTGACGACCAGGAGCGAGGTCCGCCTCGTGGTCGCCGCCCGGAGCCAGATCCAGCGCTTGATCGACAAGGTCCCCGCCGAGCCGCCTCGGGCGGCGCCCGAGCCCCCGCCGCTCGCGCAGACCCCCGCCGCGGCCGAGCGCGAGCCGCCCGCGGTGACCCCCGGGCCTGCGGCCGCCCAGCCGGAGCCGCCGATCGCGGCGCCGGAGCCACCCCCGGCCCAGCCGGAGCCGCCGCCCTCGGAGCCGGAGCCGGTCCCGGCCCAGCCCGAGCCGCCGATCGCGGGGCCCACCCGGACCGACCCCGAGAGCGTCGGCCCGCCCCCGCCCGCCGGCGAGCCGATCGACGGCGATCTCGGCGAGATCTCTGCGACCCTCCAGGAGAAGATGCGCGACGTCGGGATGCTGGTGAACGCGGTGGAGCAGGGGTGGCGGCGGAGCTCCGAGCGCGAGCGGCGGCTCGAGGAGCGCCTCGCGGTGCTGGAGGAGAGCCTGGCGAAGACGGCCACTGCCCGCGAGCTCGCGAGCGAGGCGAGCGAGAAGCTCGGCGAGTTGCGGGGCCTGCTCGGGGAGGACGGCTAGCGGCGGCGCGATGGACGTCGAGTTCAGGTTCCTCGAGCCCGGCGAGGCCCGCCTCCTGACCGAGGCGATAGAAGCGGCCTACGGGCAGAGCTACGACGTCCGCTGGGTCTACGACCCGGAGGAGGTGGGGGCGCGGATCGCCGCCGGGCGCTACGTGTCGTGCGTCGCCGAAATGGGCGGGCGGCTGCTGTGCCACGAGGGGATGAGCCTGGCGGCCGCGGGCGACACGGTCGGGCACGCCGGGCAGGCGGTGACGATTCCCTCGGCGCGCGGCCAGCACCTGTTCACGCGGACGAAGCGCTTCCTCATGGACTGGGCGCGCGAGGAGGGGTATGCGGGGCTGTACAGCGAGGCGACCGCCGCCCACCCCTACAGCCAGCACGCCAACCTCGACCTGGGCGCCAGGGAGACGGGCTTCCTGCTGGCCTGGATCCCCGCCTCGGTGGACAACGACGCCGCGGCGGCGGAGCGGCGCCGTCGCCAGTCCGTCGCGCTCTTCTACGCGAAGCTGAACGACGGGGCCGAGCGGCCCGTCTACGCGCCCGAGCGACACCACGAGATCGTCGAGCGGACGCTCTGGGCCTGCCGGCTGCGGGGGAGCCTGGCGGACCCGCCCCGGGACGCGCGGCTGCCGGCGCGGACCGACTTCCAGGTCGATCTCGACACCGATCACAACCTCGCGCTCCTCACGGTCCGCGCCCCGGGCGCCGACCTGGAGGCCGTGATCGCCGCCGAGCGCCACCGCCTCTTCCACCGCGTCGGGGTCGACGTCGTCTACGTCGACCTACCGCTGGAGCAGCCGGCGACGGCGCTCGTCGCCGACGATCTGGAGCGCCTCGGCGTCTCGTACGCGGGCGTCTTCCCCAACCACCGGGCCGACGGCGACGTGCTGCGGATGCAGTCGCTGCACCGGGTGCGCATCGACGCAGGCGACGTGGCGGTCGCGTCCGAGCACGGCCGCGCGCTGCTCGAGTACGTGCTCGGCGACCTCCCCGCCGCTCAGACGGCGACCTGACGCGAGGCCAGGTGGGTGCCGACCTTGCGCTTCACCCGCTGCAGGGCGTTGTCGACCGTCTTGCAGTCGCAGCCCAATCGGCGGCCCACCTCCTCGTAGGAGTGCCCGTCGAGGTACAGGGCCAGCACCCT
>JBLNAC010000153.1:0-9931 GCA_050259155.1 Syntrophothermus sp. | reverse complement strand
GGCTGCTGGTCCTGGCCGACGGCGAGGCCCTCTTCGACGGCGCCGCCGAGGGGCTGCGCGAGGCGGTCCGCCGCGAGGCGCCGGAGGCCGCCGACCGCGACTTCGAGACCGCCTTCGTCGCCTACCTGCATCACCGGGGGCACTAGCCGGTGTCCGCCTCCGCGCCGCAGCGACCCCGCCCGCGACCGGCCGCCGTGCGCTGGCTCCTGCTCAAGGATCTCCAGATCCTGCGCCGCTCGCCGCTACAGGCGGCGCTGCTCGTCGTCTGGCCGATCCTGATCGCGGTTCTCGTCGGCCTCGCGATCTCGGGCGGCCCCTCGAAGCCGCGCGTCGCCTTCCTCAACGAAGTGTCGCCGGACGCCCGGGTGACCGTCGGCGGCCAGCAGCTGCCGGCGGCGAACGTCCGCGGGCGAATCTGCCGGCGCGTCGAGTGCGTCCCCGTCGCCGACCGTGAGGAGGCGGTGGCGAAGGTCCGCTCCGGCGACGTCCTCGCCGCCCTGATCCTCCCGGCCGACCTGGTCGACAAGATCAACTCCCTCTCGGGGCTCGCCCCGGGCAAGCCCGAAGTCGAAGTCCTGGTCAACGAAGACGACCCGGTCAAGTCGCAGCTGGTCCGCGACAGGATCGACACCCTGCTGGCCCAGGCGAACCTGGCGATCGCGCGGCGCATCGCCGGCGAAGGGGGCCGCTACCTCGATCTCCTGATCGACGGCGGCGGCCTGCCGGTGCTGGGCCAGACCGTCCACATCCTTGGGCTGCGCGCCTCGGCCCGCATCCTCTCGGCGATCGAACCGGCGCTGCCGCCTGCGCTGCGCGCCTCGCTTCGCGAGGTGACGACCTTCGCCGAACAGGCCCGCGACAACCTCGACATCGCCGCGCCTCTGATCGCCCGCCTCGCCCAGCCGATCGTCGTCAACCGCGTCGCGGTCGGCGGCAGCTCGCCGCCGCTGGAAGTCTTCGCCGTCGCGGTCGCCGCGACCCTGACCCTGGCCTTCGTCGCGGTTCTCCTCGTCGCCGGCTCGCTGGCGCTCGAGCGTGAGGAGAACGCCTTCCCGCGCCTCACCCGCGGCCTCGTCTCGCCCTCCGCCCTGCTCGCCGAGAAGGTGCTGCTCGGCGTCTGCCTGGGCCTCTGCGTCACCCTGCTCCTGCTCGGCGGCCTGGCCCTCTTCCTGCCGCTCGAATGGGGGCGGATCGGGCTCTGGCTCGCCGCGATCCTGGTCGGCGGCGCGGCGCTGGGCGCCGCCGGCGCGGCGCTCGGGGCGGCGGCGCGGGACGTGCGCGCCGTCTCCCTGCTCGCCTTCATGGTGACGCTGCCGATCGCGTTCCTCTCGCTCGTCCCCTCCGGCGCGGTCGGCGCCGGCGTCTACGACGCGATCGGCGTCGTCACCGCGCTCTTCCCCTTCAAGCCGGCGCTGCGGGCGATGACCGGCGCCCTCGACTCGACCGGGCCCGCGATCGGCTGGCCGCTGGCCCATCTCGCGCTGCTCGCCGTCGCCTACCTGGCGGCGGCGCGGCTCGCCCTGCGCCGCTTCACCGCGGTCTGACCCTGCCGCTCACGGCGGCTTCAGGGGGCGGGCGCGGGCACGCAGCGCCGCCGTCCGCGCCGAGGCGAGGCGGGGGTCGAGGCTCGCGGCGACGAAGGCCTCGAGCTCCACCTCGGGGGCGAGGTGGCGGCGCACCCGCTCCAGCACCTCGACCTGCTCCAGCGCGGGCAGGGTGCGGCCGGCGGAGGCGACCGCCGCGAGCGCGACCTCCGAGCCTTCGAGCGCGAGGCAGCCGTGGCGGCTGAGGTACGCGTGCGCTTCGCGGAGCTCGTCGACCGCGTCGACCGCGAGCTCGAGGCCGCGCAGGCGGTGCAGGCGGTAGTTGGGCTCGGTGGCGGTCAGCAGCTCCTCCTGGGGCCCGGCCGGGTAGGCGACGAAGACCCGGGCCCTGGTCGCGGCGCTGCGCTGCAGCGTCGCCGGCACCGCCCCGTACGGCGAGATGTGGGCCGAGTAGACGACGTCGAAGCCGGTCAGCTCGGCGCGCAGCACGGGCAGCGGCAGCTCCGCGAGCGGAGCCAGCTTGCGGGCAAGGATCGCCGGCGCCGCGTTCGCCCCGTAGCACAGCAGCGGCCGGCGGCCGGTCAGCTCCGGAGGGCCCTCGAGCCCGCGAGCCTCGCCTCCGACCAGCAGGAAGGAGGCCGGCGCGGCCTGGTAGGGATAGGCCAGCGCCCGCGCCAGGATCTCGCCCACGCTCGGGTTCCGCACCGACCGAGGGTCGCACAGACTAAGGTCAGCCTCCCATGCGCGTCCTCTTCATCGGCGACGTCGTCGGCGGCCCCGGGCGGCGGGGCCTGCGCGACGCGATGCCGGCGCTGCGCCAGGCCCACGAGCCGGACCTGATCGTCGTCAACGGCGAGAACTCGGCCGGCGGGATGGGGATCACCGAGCGCACCGCGAACGACATCTTCGGCGCGGGGGCGGCGGTGATCACGACCGGGAACCACGTCTACCGGCATCGCGAGGCCTACGGGTTCCTCGACCGCGAGCGCCGCGTGGTTCGCCCCGCCAACTACCCGCAGGCCAACCCCGGCCGCGGCCACACGGTCGTCGAGGCGGGCGGGGTGCGGGTCGCCGTCGTCAACCTCAGCGGCGCCGCCGGTCTCCGCGTGGCCCGCTCGCCGTTCGACGTCGCCGACGAGCTCCTCGCGCGGGTCGAGGCCGACGCCGTGCTGGTCGACTTCCACGCCGAGATGACGAGCGAGAAGGTGGCGATGGGGTGGCACCTCGACGGCCGCGTCGCCGCCGTCCTCGGGACCCACACCCACGTCCCCACCGCCGACGCGCGCGTGCTCCCGGGGGGGACCGCGTTCATCTCGGACGTCGGCATGACCGGTTCCCGGGCAGGGGTCCTCGGCGTCAAGGCCGATCAAGCGCTGACGGCGCTGTTGACGCAGATGCCGACCCGTTTCGAGACCGCGACCGAGGACGTGTGGGTGATGGGGGCGGTCGTCGACGTCAACCGACGAGGGCTGGCCGACTCGATCGAGCAGGTGATGGTCCCGGCTCCGGCTCCCGGCTGACCGCGACGGTCGCCAGCGCGACCAGGAGCAGGGGGTAGAACCACGGGATGTAGAGGTAGAACCAGTGGTGCATCGTGATCTGAACGGCCAGCAGCAGCGCGGCGCCGAGCGCCGCGACCTGCGTCAGCGACTTGCGGCGGGGGACGAAGGCGAGGCCGACCGCGAGAACCGCGGTCGCGGCCAGCAACGCTGTCCGCAGCCATTCCAGGGACGGCACCTGCCCCCAGATGCTGAACGGTGAGCTCCGGCCCGCCTGGAAGCCGACCGTCCGTTCCCAGAAGACCTTGAGACCCGGGTCCAGCGCCGGCCACAGCATCACCGCCACCGTCGCCGTCGCGAAGGCCGCGGCGAAGAGCAGGGGGGCCCGGACGAGGCTTCCCCCCTCGCCCCTCGGCCGGTAGGTCAGCAGCATCGGGGCGAGCACCGCGGGGGCGAACTTGGCGAAGGTGGCGAGGGACGTCAGCGCGCCGCGCGCCGCGGGGCGGGACAGCCAGACCAGGATCGCCACGAGGAGCATGGCGACGAGGCCGTCGTTGGAGTTCGCCTCCAGCGCGAACGCGGTGTACGGGTAGGCGGCCCAGCCGAAGGCGAGGGTCGCGGCCAGGCGGCGGCCCGCGGGCCCCGGCCGGATCCGCAGCCCGAGGAGGATCAGCAGCGCGAAGGTGGCGATGTCGAAGCCGATCGCGGCGGCGTGGGCGCCGTCGACGTCGTCCCATCTTCCCGACCACGGCCAGATCCGCTCGAACGGGACGTAGGCGAGGTAGGTGGCGGGCCCGTAGGTGTCCCCCTGGGAGATTTCCGCTGGGAAGTTGCCGTAGACGGGTTCGCCGTGGGCGACCCTGTCGGCGCCGACGATGCTGGCGTAGCCGATGTCGGCGGTGCCCGAGTCGGCGACGTTGAGGCCGACCCGGAATCCCATTAGGAAGAGCGCCGCGACCAGCAGCCAGGCGGTCGGCCAGCGCGGCCGCAGCCCCTCGCCGCGCCCCCGGAAGCCGATCCACAGGGCCCGCGCCAGCAGGTAGGCGAGCACGGGGTACTGGAGCGGGACCGAGACGCCGATCTCGCCGCGGTTGAAGAAGAAGTGGGAGACGCCGAAGCCGAGCAGTACGAGGAGGTCGAGGTTGACCATCCGCCGCCAGCGGCGCCAGTCGACGAGGCCGACGAGGAAGATCGCGCAGAGCGGGACGAAGACGTAGGGGGCGTCGAGCTTGTGGCCGAACTGCCCCGAGTAGCCGCGGGCCATCTTCCAGGCGACCTGGTAGCCGGTCCACGACTCGGTCACCTCCCCGCTCCGCGGGTCGATCAGGACCAGCGCCAGCTCCTTGCCTTCCGCGAACCACGCGACCTCCCAGTGGCCGTCCACCCAGTGGGCAGTTGGCGATAGCTCGCGATGCATCGCCCGCTCCTTCCTGACGTTGGCGTCGCGGGAGGCGATCGCGATCGCCTCGGACCGCGTGACCTTCGCGGCCGCCCGTTGCGGCGCTTCGCCCGCGGCGGCGACCGTCGGCTTCGCGAGCCCGGCCGCGAGCACCGCGGCGACCGCCAGCAGGCCCGCGGCGGCTCTCAACCGCGGCTCTCCGCGCCGAGGCCGAAGTGGTCGAGGACGGCCGGCGCCACGTCGCGCAGCGTCCACTGCTCCCGGCTCTCCGCCGCGGCGGGGCCGCAGCCGACGAAGAGCAGCGGCCCCTCCGAGTCGCCGGCACGCAGCGAGCCGTGGCTGCCGCCGCCGACGTGCGACTCGCCGCCCCAGTCGACCGCCTCGAAGCCGGGCGCGAGCGAGACGACGAAATCCCCGGAGTGCGGGGCGGTCAGCGCCGACCAGACGCGCGCCAGGGGGTCGGGGTAGGCGTCGCTGCGCAGCACCTCGGCTTCGACGGACGCCTCCAGCACGGCCGGATCGCCCTCGACCTCCCAGCGACCGCCGCGCGGATCCCGGATCTCGCCGCCGGGGCGGAAGCGGAGCGCCTCGCCGCGGCGCTCGACGACCGCCCACTCGTCGCCGGCGATCGGCATGCCGGGCGCGTCGCGAGGCAGGGGCTCGCCGCTCGCCGCCTCGAGCCGGCACACCAGCTCGCAGCCCTCGAGCTCGCCGAGGCGGGCGCCGACGTCACGGGCGTCGGCACGGCCGGCGGCGGCCGGCAGCAGGTAGACGTGCGCGGCCCGGCCCGAGGGGCTGACCGCCATCTGGGAGCGCTCGGGCCGGTCCTCCGACGGCTGCAAGACCGGCCAGTCCTGATCGAGCAGCTCGGCCAGGGGCAGCCCGCGGTGGACCTCGGTCTGGGCGTGGTCTGAGACGAGGATCACGGCGTGCTCGGCGAGGAAGCGCTCGATCCCGCCCCCGGCCTCGACCAGCAGGGCGAAGCAGTCGTCCGCTCGCGCGATCGACTCCACCGAGGCCTCCGGGCCGTGCCGGTGCGAGTAGTTGTCGTTGTCCGGCAGCGAGAGCAGCAGGAAGTCGAACAGCCCGCCCTCGGCCAGCTGGGCGGCGCAGCAGGCGGCGTACTCGTCGCGGTTGCCGGGGATCGAGGTCGGCTTGCAGGGGACTTCGCGGCTGGCGTAGAGCTCGCCGTAGAAGAGATCGGCGGGCCCCCAGGTGTGGTGGCGGAACTTCAGCTTCGTGGCGTCGACCGCGCGGCGCAGGAGGCCGTCGAGGGAGACCTGGTGGCGATGGCGGCCGCGGTAGATCAGGAACGGCGTGCACGCGGTGCGCGCGCCGGCGTCGTCGAGCCGCTCGAACAGCGTCTCCACCTCCGGGCTGAGGTGGGCGAGGTTCATGTTGTAGACGAGGTCGTAGAGGGAGCGGAAGACGCCGAAGGAGCGGGTCGCCTCGAGCGAGGAGCCGTACTCGACGTAGCGGCGCTCCAGGCGGTGGTACCAGTTCATGCCGCTGATCCAGTGCCGGTCGGCGCCGACGCCGGTGACCAGCTCCGAGCAGGCGACCGGCGTGACCGAGGGGAAGCTGGAGACGCAATCGGGAACGAGGACGCCGCGCTCGAGCAGCGACCCGAAGGTCGGCGCCCGCCCCTCGGCGACGGCCCGTTCGAGCATGTCGGTGCGCAGCGAGTCGACGTAGGTGAGGACCAGCTTCTTATCGGCCGCCATCGGCGACCAATGATGGAGCAAGCGCGGGCGCGGGCGGCCCGCTCAGCGGAGGACGCGAAGCCCCGCGTGCTTGCGCTGTGCCCGTCGCCGGCGCGAGATCGCCAGCCAGGCGAGCGCGACGACGACGACGATGATCGCGAGCGGGACGAGCAGGGCGAGGGCGGCGACGACGAGCGCGGCGAGCGTCACCAGGAACCCGAGGGCGCCGGTGCGGCCACCCTGTCTGCGGCTGGCTCCGGCGACGACGTCGCTGATGACCAGGCAGGCGCAGGCGGACCCGGCCATCGCCACGATCCCGCCGAGGAAGCCGTCGAGCAGGAAGCCGGCGACGAGCCCGATCACCGCCGCCAGCAGCGTCATCCGACCCCGCGCCGAGCCCTGCGTGCCGGTCGTCCCCGCGACCATCCCGATCGCGATGCCGATGCCGATCTCCTTCAGCACGTCCACGTGCGGAAAACTAGCCGGAAGGGCGGCCGGGCGTCGATCCGGCAGACTTCGCCGCGATGAGCCAGCCCCCGTCGCCCCCCCACCGGCGCAGCGCGCACACCAGCACCAGGGACCTCGCCCGCTACGCGGCGCTGTTCGCCTCGCGGACGCGGGTGATGCGGTCCTCCGCGATGCGGGACCTGATGGCGATCACGGCCCGGCCCGAGGTGATCTCCCTCGCAGGCGGCCTGCCCGACACCTCCACATTCCCCGCTCAGAGCTTCGCCGCCCAGATGACGCGGATCGCCCAGGAGTCCGCGGCCGAGGCGCTCCAGTACGGGCCGACGGAGGGCTTCGAGGAGACCAAGGACTGCATCCTGCAGGTGATGGGCGCCGAGGGCATGCGCCCCGACCGCGACGACGTGATCGTCACCACGGGCGGCCAGCAGGCGCTCGACCTCGTCACCAAGACGCTCGTCGATCCGGGCGACGTCGTCATCTGCGAGGCCCCGACCTACCCGGGGGCGGTCCCCGTCTTCTGCAGCTACGAGGCCGACGTGATCCAAGTCGAGTGCGACCGCGACGGGATGCGGGTCGAGGAGCTGGGAGCGCTGCTCGACCGGCTCGAGCGGGAGGGGCGGCGGCCCAAGCTGATCTACACCGTGCCGACCTTCCAGAACCCGGCCGGCGTGACGATGTCGCTCGAGCGGCGGCGGCTGCTGGTCGACCTCGCCCGCGCCCGGGAGCTGATCGTCGTCGAGGACAATCCCTACGGCCTGCTGCGTTTCGGGGGCGAGCCGCTGCCGCCCCTCTACCAGCTCGACGGCGGCGACTTCGTCGTCTACGTCGGCACCTTCTCCAAGACACTCTCGCCGGGGATCCGGCTCGGCTGGGCCGTGGCGCCGCCGCCGTTGATGGAGAAGATCGTCCTCGGCAAGCAGGCCGCGGACCTCTGCACGTCGACCCTCACCCAGTGCTTCGTGCGCGAGTACTTCGCCGAAGGCCGCTGGCGCGAGTACGTGGAGGAGCTGACCGGCATCTACCGGCGCCGGCGCGACACGATGGTGGCGGCGCTCGAGGAGCACTTCCCGGGCGAGGCCACCTGGACCGAGCCCGAAGGCGGCCTCTTCATCTGGGCGACGCTGCCCGACTACATCGACACGGCCGACCTGCTGGCGAAGGCGCTGCGCGCCGACGTCGCCTTCGTGCCCGGCCAGGCGGCCTACGTCGACGGAAGCGGCGGCAGCTCGATGCGGCTCAACTACTCCGGGGTTGGCGAGGACGAGATCCGGGAGGGCGTGCGGCGGATCGGCGAGGTGATCGCGGAGCAGGTCGACCTCTACCGGACGCTGACCGGCGAACACCGGATCCCTGCGCGCCCGCCGGCGGACGCCGAGGGGGGCGAGGCCGGGTCGACCGTGGTGCCGTTCCGCAAGGCCGGGGGCGCGGGCGCTTGAAGGTCGCCGTCCTCAAGGGCGGGCGCTCGCTCGAGCGGGGCGTCTCGCTCCGCTCGGGCGCCAGGGTCGAGGACGCCCTGGAGCGGCTCGGGCACGAGGTGGTCTCGATCGACGTCGGCTCCGACCTGGTCCGCCGCCTCCGCGATCGGCCCGACGTCGCCTTCGTCGCGATGCACGGCGCCGGCGGCGAGGACGGGAGCGCGCAGGAGCTGCTCGAGGTCCTCGGGATCCCATTCACCGGCCCCGGAGCCGCCGCCTGCGCGCGCTGCATGGACAAGTCCCTCGCCAAGCAGGCGATGCGCGAAGCGGGAATCCCGACCCCCGACTGGTTCGCCTTCAGCCAGGCCGCCTTCCGCGAACTCGGGGCCGCCGACGCGCTCGACCGGATCGAGGAGACGCTCGGCTTCCCGCTGGTCGTCAAGCCGAGCCGCGGCGGCTCCTCGCTGGGCGTCAAGTTCGCCGCCTCGCCCGCCGAGGTGCCGCAGGCGCTGGTCGCCGCCTTCAGCTACGACGACCGTGTGCTGCTGGAGCGCTACGTCGAGGGTCGCGAGCTGGCGGTCAGCGTCGTCGGCGAGGAGGCGCTCCCCATCGTCGAGGCGATCCCGGCCGAGGGCGACCGCTATGACTTCGAGGCCCGCTACGCGATCGGGCGAACCCGCTTCGTCTGCCCGGCGGAGCTCGACGAGGGCGAGGAGCGGGCCGTCGGCGAGGCGGCGCTCGCCACCTACGAGGCGCTGGGCTGCACCGGCTTCGCCCGCGTCGACGTGATCCTCGCGGACGACGGGCCTTGGGTGCTCGAGGCCAACGCGATCCCCGGCCTCACCGACACCAGCCTCCTCCCCCAGGCGGCCGAGGCGGCCGGGATGTCCTTCGAGCAGCTGGTCGAGCGGATCGTCGATCTCGCGCTGCGCTCGGCGGCCGCCTGAGCGGCGCTCAGCTGTCGCCCGAGGCGAAGTCGTCGGGCGTGACCTCGTCGAGGAACTCTTTGAAGCGGTCGACGACCTCCTCGGTGTCCTCGACCTCATGCTCGAACTCGATCGCGGACTCCTCGATCACCTCCTCCGCGGCGAAGATCGGCGCCGAGACGCGGACCGCGAGGGCGAGCGCGTCCGAGGGCCGCGAGTCGATCTCAACCTCCGAGCCGTTCACGGAGACGGTGATCGACGCGTAGAAGGTGTTGTCGCGAAGCTCGGTGACGGCCACCCGCTCGCACTTCGCGTCGAGGTTCTCGAGGACGTCCGAGAGCAGGTCGTGGGTCATCGGCCTCGGCGTCGAGGCCCCCTGCAGCTTCATCAGGATCGCCGCCGCCTCGGGGTGGCCGATCCAGATCGGCAGGAAGCGGTTGCCGTCCACGGTCTTCAACAACACGATCGGCTGCTTGCCGACCATGTCGAAGCTGACGCCATAGATCTGCATCTGCTGCACAGGAACGCTCCGAACCGTGGTTGACTGGGAATTATAGGTTGGCTCGACGTGCCGCCTCGAAGGTCGCCAGCTAGGGATACGACGGCCGCCAATGTGCGGTGGTCGGCGGAGAGGTCGGCCCTCCGAGGATTCCAAGCGGAGGAATATGATTTTCGCCGTGGAGACGGAGGACTCGGAGAAGAAGGCCGACAAGCCGGAGAAGCCGGAGAAGGAGCCAGCGGGGTCCCAGAGCGGCGAGGGAGCGCCGGAGAAGAAGGCGGCCGAGGCCCCGACTCGGTCCCGCCTGATCCTCCGAGGGGCAGTGATTGTAGTGGCTGTGTGCGCAGCCCTCATCGCTTGGCTCGTCACGCGAGACAATGGTGGCTCGCCCGGTACGAGCGCGCTCGGAGCGGCGCCTTCCCGGATCGTCACCGTAGCGGAGCTGCGCGAAGCCGAGGCGGGGCTCGAACAGCTGATC
>JBLNAC010000152.1:0-4817 GCA_050259155.1 Syntrophothermus sp. | reverse complement strand
CTCGCTTCACACGCGAGAGGTCGCTGGTTCGAAACCAGCCGCGCCCATGCCGCCGGCCGTTTCCCCGGGCGCCGCACGGTCGGCGCCCGCCTGATCGGCCATGTGCCCGGGCTATGCCCCGACGCGGATCAGCTTCTTGTTGACGAACTCATCGGCGCCGAAGCGGCCGAGCTCGCGGCCGCGCTCCCTGCTGCCGGGGCAGCTGCTCGAGGTCACCGACTCCGACGGCAACCCTCGGTCGTCGCGCTCACCGGGTCGCTCGTGGCTGCTGGTCGATCTTTGACGCGGCCTCGTCGCATGCCTGCGCGAGCAGCGCCGACGCCTCGCTGCCGGGGTCCTCTAGATCCGCGGCGCCGGGCGAGGCCGTGGCGAGCGGCGCGCCGAGCTCGCCGGAGACCGCCTCCGCCGCCGCCTTGACCGCCCGCGCCGCCCGCTCTATCAGCCCGCGATCCCAGCGGCCCGCCACGCCGCTCACGGTGAGGGCGCCGGCCAGCGACCCGTCGCGGTCGAACACCGGCGCCGAGATCGCGATCGCGTCGGGCACGCGCTCACCGACGCTGACCCCGACGCCGGCGCCGCGAACCCTCCCCAGTACAGACCTCAGGCCCGCCGGCGAGCGGATGGTGTCATCGGTCAGCGGCACGAGCTCCACCCGGGCGAGGTAGGCGGCGAGCTCCTCGGGCCGCAGATGCGCGAGCAGCACCTGGCCGGTGGCGCCGGCGTATGCGGGGTAGCGCCGGCCGACCTCCTGGCTCATGCGCATCTCGTGCAGGCCGTCGAGCCGCCGGATCGGCACCACCGAGCCGCCGTGGAGCTCGGCCAGCAGAGTCGTCTCCCCGAACTCGTCGCGAAGAGCCTCCAACCTCGGCGCCGCGACCTCGGCCAGCCCGATCGAGTGTCGCGCCAGCTCTCCGGTCGAGAGCAGCAGAGGCCCGAGCCTGTATTCGTCCCGCCGGGCGTCCTGGGAGAGGAGCCCGTGAGCGGTCATGTCCGCCAGCAGGCGGTGGGCGGTCGCCCTGCTCAGCCCGGTGCCCGAGAGGATCTCGTTGAAGCCGAGCGAAGTCGTGCGCTCGGTCAGGAAGCGCTCGAGGATCAGCGTGGCCTTGGCCACGACCGAGAGTCCGTCTCGCGCCACCTCTCCCCCCTCACCAGCGCACGTGGGCCGAACGCGAGCGCGTGAAGAACTGCCAGGCGTCCCCCATTTCCGGCGGTCCGATCGAGGACTCCTTGGCGCCGCCGAAGGGGATGTGCGGCTCGGCGCCGACCGTCGGCCGATTGACGTGGACCATCCCGGTGTCGGTCTCGTGGACGAAGCGCATCGCCGCCTCGAGGTCCCTCGTGTAGATCCCGGAGGAGAGCCCGTAGCGAACAGAGTTGTTGAGGCGGATGGCCTCATCGAGGTCGTCGGCCTCGATGAGGCTCACCACCGGGCCGAAGACCTCGTGCCCGGCGAACCAGCCGTCGGGGGGCGATCCCCGGGTCACGGTGGGCTCGAGGAAGTGGCCGTGCTCGCACCCCTCGCCGCGATAGCGCCCGCCGCCGACGAGGATCTCGGCGCCTTCGCGGCTCGCCCGCGCGAGCGCCCCCTCGACGTCGCGCAGGGCCGCGGCGCTGACGACCGGGCCCACCATGCTGGCCGGATCCAGCCCCGGCCCGACCCGCAGCTCCCGAACGGCCGCGACGAGCCTCTCGGTCAGCTCCTCGGCGACGGCCCGCTGCACGATCACTCGGCTCGAAGAGGTGCACCGCTGGCCGGCGGAGCCGAAGCCGGCGAGGACGATGCTCTCGACCGCGGCCTCGAGGTCGGCGTCGGCGAGGACGACGAGTGCGTTCCGGCCCCCCATCTCGCACTGGACCCGCTTCCCGGGCTCCGCGGCCCGGCGGGCGATCTGCGTGCCGACCTCGGTGGAGCCGGTGAAGCTGATCGCGGCGACCCGCTCGGACTCGACCAGCGCCGCGCCGACCACGGAGCCCTGTCCAGGGACGAGGGAGATCGCCTCGGCAGGGAGGCCGGCCCCGAGCAGGCACTCGACCAGCGCCGTGGCGCTCAGCGGCGCCAGGGCGGCCGGCTTGAGGACGACCGCGTTGCCGAACGCCAGCGCCGCCGCCGTCTTCCAGGCGGGGATCATCAGCGGGAAGTTCCACGGCGTGATCAGCCCGACGGTTCCGAGTGGGACTCGCAGCGTGAAGGCGCTCTCGCGGCTGCCGGCGAGCGGGAAGGTCGCGCCGTCCTGCAGCTTCGGAGCCTGGGAGAAGAAGCGGAGGATCTCGACGGTCCGCTGGACCTCCACCCGTGACTCCGCGATCACCTTGCCCATCTCCAGGGTCATCGCGGTCGCCAGCTCCTCGGACCGCTCCTCGACGAGCGCCGCGGCCCGGGCCAGGACTCGCCCTCGCTCCAGCGCCGACGCGCCGGCCCAGACGGCGGCGCCCGAGGCGGCGACGACGATCGCCTCCTCGGCCGCGGCGCGGTCGCATCCCGGAACTATCGCGACGATCTCGCGGATGTCGGCGGGGTTGCGCAGCTCGTCGCTGCCGGCTGGGGCGTCCCCGCGCCAGCCCCCGATGTGGACACGGAGTCGACGGGCCTCGACGGCCGCGCTGTCAGGTGCCGGCATGGCTGGCGAGCTCCTCTGGATCCGTGGGTGCGCCGGCGCCTGCGGCAGCCGCTTCGATGACGCCCTGCTCGGCGAGCTCGCTCAGGCGGGCGGCGGAGAGGCCGGCCTGCCCGAGCACGTCGAAGGTGCTCTGGCCCAGGCCGGGCGCGCGGGCGAGCGGCTCGTCGTTGAACTGGGCAAGCGGCGTGCGGGCGAACTTGACCCCGTCGTCTGGGTCGAGCAGTCCGAGCGCCTCCACCTGGGGATCCTCGACCGCCTCGCCGGCGGCCCGAACCGGCGCCACCAGCACGCCCTCCTCCCCGAGCCGCCTGGTCACCTCGTCGGTCGGAAGCTCGCGAACCGCGGCGGCGACGATCCGCTCGACCAGCTCGCGGTTCTCGACCCGGCTCTCGTTGGTCGCGCAGCGCTCGTCGCCCACCCACCGTCCGAGGCGGAGCGCCGAGCAGAGGCGTTCCCACATGCCCTCGTTGATCGCGCCGAGGACCACCCAGCCGTCGCTGGCCTCGAAGGCCGAGTAGGGCACGATCGACGGATGACCGCTGCCGAAGCGGCGTTCCTGGCTCTCCGGCGAGACGCAGGAGGAGGCGATCACCGTCGCCAGGACGCTGATCGCGGTCGAGAAGAGCGGGAACTCCAGGTGCCGGCCACGGCCGTCGCGACCTCGCGCGAGCAGTGCCGCCAGGACTCCGTTGACCATCGCCATCCCGGTGGCGATGTCGACCATCGCGACGCCGAAGCGGACCGGCGGGCCCCCGGGCGTGCCCATCATCGCCATCAGGCCCGAGTGCGCCTCGACGATCACCTCGGTGCCGGCCTCGAGCGCCCGCGGCCCCGAGGAGCCGAAGCCGTTGATGGTCGCGTAGACCAGCCCGGGGCTCCGCTCCCGCACGTCCTCGTAGGAGATGCCGAGCCGCTCGGTCACCCCCGGCCGGTAGTTCTCGACGAGCACGTCGGACCCGGCGATCAGCTCATGCACCAGCTCCCGTCCCGCGGCCGTTCCGAGATCGATCGCGACGCTGCGCTTGCCCCTGTTAACCGCGGCGAAGTACGTGCTGGTGCCGTTCCAGAACGGCGGGCCCCAGCCCCGGGTCTCGTCCCCGTGCCCGGGACGCTCGATCTTGATCACCTCCGCCCCGAGGTCGGCGAGCAGCATCGTCGCGTAGGGGCCCGAGAGGATGCGGGTGAAGTCGATCACCCGGTACCCGCCGAGCGGCCGACCGTCTCCCGGCCCAGGGGCGCTCATGTCGCGCTGCTGGTCCGGGCCCCGGCCGAGAAGCGCTCGAGTCCGGCGGCGATGGCGCTCGCGATCGCCTCGATCTCTCCCTCGGTGACGATCAGCGGCGGCGAGACGGCGATTCCGCGTCCCAGCGGTCGCACGAAGACCCCCTCTGCCCGGCAGTCGAGCTGCAGGCGGTTGACGGCCCCGGGTACGCCCGCGAGCACCCCGGGCGCAAGGTCGAGGGCCGCCATCAATCCGAGTCCCGCCCTCAGCTCGCCGACCAGCTCGTTCTCCTGGAGAGGCGCGAGCGCCGCGGCAAGCACGCCCTCGAGGTCGCGCCCGCGCGGGATCAGCTGCTCGCGCTCGAGGATGTCGAGGTTCGCGAGCGCCGCGGCACAGCTGACCGGGTGCCCGGAATAGGTCTGCCCGTGACGCAGAACGGGGGCGCCTGCCTCCCCGGTGAAGAACGGCGCCGCGACCTCGCCGCTCACCAGCAGGGCGCCGAGCGGCAGGGTGCCGCTCGTGACCCCCTTTGCGGTCGCGATCATGTCCGGGACGACCGGCCAGCGGTCGATCCCGAGCCAGGTCCCCAGCCGCCCGAAGGCGCAGATCACGCAGTCGGCGACGAACAAGACCCCGTAGCGCTCGCAGATCGCGGCGACCTCCTCCAGATACCCGTCGGGCGGGTGGTGGACGCCGCCGGCGCCGATCACCGGCTCGCAGAAGAAGGCGGCGACCCGTTCGGGCCCGACGCCGAGGATCTCACGCTCGAGCGCTCCGGCGTCGTCGAAGTCGACCACCGAGACATCTCCGGCCAGCCGCCCCCAGCCGACCGTGTTCGCCTCGATCCCACCAAGGCTGGTGCCGAGCCCGTGCGTGCCGTGGTACCCGAGCCGGCGGGAGATGAGGTGGGTGCGGTCGGGCAGGCCCCGCGCGGCGAAATGGGCGCGGGCGACCTTGGCCGCGGTGTCCAGGGCATC
>JBLNAC010000151.1:0-6221 GCA_050259155.1 Syntrophothermus sp. | reverse complement strand
GTTCTCCTTTTCGAGCGCGGTCGCCTGCTCGTCGATCTTCCCGAGCGAGGCGGCGAAGCTGAGCGTGACGACGTTGAGGGCGACGATCCCGACGAGGAGCACCCCGAGGACGCCGATCCAGAGCCGGCCCCGGGTCATGCGGACGATCAGCCCGGAGTCGGGCAGGTCCCGGACGGTCGCCGCGGTGCGGCCGACGACGACGGCGAGCCGTGGCTGCGAGGAGCGCTTGGGGGCGCGCTTGGGCCGGGCGCGCTGCGGAGCGCGCGCCGGCGCCGTGGCGCGGGCGGGCGTCCCGGTGGCGCGGCGGCGAGGCGGCGCCGTCCGCGACGGGGCCGGCGCGGGGGCGGCCGTCGAGCGGCGCTTGGGCGCGGCGACCGCCATCAGGCGCCCTCCGCCGCCGCGGCGGGCTCGGCGATCTTGCGGGCGACGCGGAGGTGGGCCGAGCGCGAGCGCGGGTTGGCCTCGACCTCCTCGGGGCCCGGCGAGACCGCCCGACGAGTCAGGAGCTCGGCCTCGGGCTCGTGACCGCAGACGCAGACCGGCAGCTCCGGCGGGCAGATGCACCCCCGGGCCTTCTCGGCGAGGAACCTCTTGACCGGCCGGTCCTCGAGCGAGTGGAAGGCGATGACGCCGAGGCGGCCGCCGACCGCGAGTGTCTCCCACGCCAGGGGCAGCGCCTCTTCGAGCAGGTCGAGCTCGCCGTTGACCGCGATGCGGATCGCCTGGAAGCTGCGCTTGGCCGGGTGGCCGCCGCCGAAGCGGGCCGCCGCCGGCATCCCGGCCTTGATCGCCGCCACCAGCTCGGAGGTGGTCGAGAGCGGCCGGCGGCGGACGATCTCACGGGCGATCGCCCCGGCGTGGCGCTCCTCGCCGAAACGCCGCAGGACCTGGGCGATCCTCGCCTCGGGCCACTCGTTGACGAGATCGGCGGCGCTGAACCCCTGGCGCGTGTCCATCCTCATGTCGAGCGGCGCGTCGTAGGCGTAGGAGAAGCCGCGCTGCCAGGCGTCGACCTGCATCGAGGACATCCCGAGGTCCATGAAGATCATGTCTGGGCGTATGCCTTCGCCGCGCACCGCGCGGAGACCTGCCACGAAATCGGCGCCGACGAACAGGGTCCGGCATGGGGCCTCGATCGAGAAGCGCGCGAAGCGCTCCTCCGCTGCCGGGTCGCGGTCGATCCCGATCAGCCTGCCCTCCGGGCCCAGCAGCGCCGCCACCAGGCGCGAGTGACCGCCGGCACCGAAGGTGCAGTCGACGGCGACCTGGCCCGCCTCGGGCGCGAGCAGCGAGACCAGCTCGGGGGCGAGGACGGGATCGTGCTCGCTCACCAGCTCGACCCCGACCGGGCGGGCACCGGGGACGGGAAGGGCGTAGGGGCCCCTGGGCGCCGGGTTGTGGTGATGGGTGCGGGCGGCATTGAGTCTCATGGTCACGAAGTCCCGGCCCCGGCGAGGCCCTCGGCGATCTCCGGCGCCGCTGCGTCGAGCTCCTCCTCCTGCTTGGCCCAGGCCTCGGCGTTCCAGATCTCGAGGTACTCGCCGGCGCCGATCACGACGCAGTTGCCGTCGAGGCCCGCGTGGTCGATCAGCGGCCTGGGGATCCGGATCCGACCGGCGGAGTCGAGCTTCTCGTCGAAGGAGCCGCCGTGGAAGCGGCGCCGCAGCTGCCGCGCGTCGCGGCCGAACGGGCTGTGGGGCGAGAGGAAGCGGTCTGAGAGCTGCTCGAACTCGGAGGTCGTGTGCACCCAGACGCAGGGGTCGAAGCCCTTGGAGAGAACAACGCCGTCAGCGAGGGCGGACCGGAACCGCGACGGGACCGTCAGCCGATCCTTGGAATCGAGGTTGTGCTCGTACAGACCCCGAAATGCCACCTCGGCGAAGTCCTTTCTGGGCGGGAGGTCCTGGAAAAGGATTCGGACCGGGGTGATGAGGTGGGAGGAGCCTCACCACCCCGGTCCTGGGCTTCAACTCGAGCGCCACAATAACCCACTCTCCCCCACTTTGCAACGCGACCCTCCCATGCAACCCCGTTTGCACCCCACCGCTGGGAGCCCGACCGGGCCGCGCCTCTTGGGGGGCCGGCGGGCGCGCTAGGTTGAGGCTGTGACCCCGGGCCAAGAGCAGGGCCAGGCGCCCGACGACGCGAATGACCTTCGCGGGCAGTTCTTCGGCCAGCTGATCCGCCGGCCGCTGACGCTGGCGCTCGTGCTCGGCCTCTCGCTTGCGGTCGCGATCGCGGCCGGGGCGCTGCTCGGCCCGGCGATCGGCGGCGCCGCCTTCGTCGTCGCGATCCTGATCGGGGTCGGGATCGTCTTCGCGATCGCCGACTCGCGCGCGGCCGACGCCTTCTTCGGGGTCTATGCGGGACAGCACGGCTACGCGCTGGCCGGTCGCTCCTCCCTGCCGGCGGCGACGCCGCTGCTGCGGAAGGGAGACGACCGCTACGCGGAGCGGACCCTGACGGGCGAGCTGGCGCCGGGCATCGGCGGCATGCTCGCGCTCTACACCTACGAGGAGGAGACGACCGACAGCGAGGGCAACCGGCAGACCAGCTACTACCACTACACCGTCGGCCTCGTCCAGGTCCCCGAGTGCGTCGAGCACGTGCCCGAGCTGTACTGCCAGCGCAAGTTCGGCCTGCGGGCGCTGGAGGGGCTGGAGGACGTCTTCCGGCGCTCCAAAGAGCGGGTGAAGCTGGAGAGCGAGGCACTCGACGAGAAGTTCGAGATCTTCGTCGGCAAAGGACAGGACGAGATCTGGCTGCGCCGTCTGTTCGCCCCGACGTTCATCGTCTGGCTGACCGACTCGGCGCCGAAGAAGTTCGCCTTCGAGCTCGTCGACGGCACCCTCTGCTGCTACGTCAACGACCACAAGGAAAGCGCCGAGGAGCTCGACATGGTCGCCGCCGCGACCGGCTCGGTCGCGGCCCGCCTGCGGGAGGAGTCCGGCGAAACGAGCCCCCGCGCCGTGCCCTCTTAGATGGTTGATTCCACGACCATGCACACCTGGATGACGCGCCCGGCACCCTTCGCGGCTCGGCGTCCTCGGGCTTGCCTTTGCCCCCCGGCAAAGGCTGCGCCCTGCGTCCTTGATCCGCTCGGCCGGGCGCGTCCCCAGTCACACCTCGCCGTGGAATCAACCATCTAGCGGCGCCGCGGCGCTCGGGTCGCGCCTCAGAACCCGGTCAGGAGCGTGCCCGCGTTCGCGATCAGGGCGGCGGCGATCATCAGCAGCACCGAGGGAACGAGCACCAGGGCGACGACGAGCTGGATCTTGGGCGCCGCGCGCGCGGCGCGCTCCTCGATCGCGCGGCGGTGGCCCCGGCGCAGGGCGCTCGCCTGGCGTCGCAGCTGATCGGCGAGCGGCGAGCCGAACCTGCGCGAGCGCTCGATCGAGGCGACCAGCGTCGCCATCTCTCCTCCCTCGACCCGGCTGCGAAGCGCGGCCAGCGCGGCGCTCGGCGGCGCCCCGCACGAGAGCTCGGCGGCGGTCATCCGCAGTTCCTCGGCCAGCGGCCCCTGGCCCGCCCTCGCGACCTGCTCGATCCCTGCCGCCGGGCCGTGGCCCGAGCCGGCGCTGACCGCCATCAGGTCGAGCGCGTCCGGGAGGTCGGCGAGAAGCCGGCGCCGCCGCATCCGCGCCGCCCGCTCGAGCAGCGCGTCGGGGACGAAGAACCCGGCCGCCGGCAGCGCCACCGCGACGAGCACCGCGCTGCGCCCAGGCGCCGCAGGAGCCGCGGCCGCGCCCGCCAGCGCGCCGCCGGCGGCGCCCGCCAGCTTGCCGACGAGGACGGCGCCGAGCGGGAGGCGGTGCTCGAGGCCCGCCCGCCGCAGCCGCTCCGGCAGTCCCAGCCGCAGGGCGGCGCGCGCGGAGCGCCCGCCGAGGCCGAACGGCGATCGGGCCGGAGCCGCCCCCCGGGCGCGGCCGAGCTCGGCGAGCGCCCCGGCGCCCAGCAGCACCGCGAGCGCGACCAGCAGCGAGGGCGCGCTCATTCGACCACCCGCGCCAACCGCCGGATCGCGACGAAGCCGGCGAGCTGCAGCGCGCCGGCCAGGCCGAGCATGGACGCCGCGGCGGGCGATGCGAGCAGCCGGCCCATGAAGCCGGGCTCGAGCAACTCCGCGAAGAGTGCGCCGCCCGTCGGCATCGCAACCACCAGCAGCCCGGTGAAGCGGGCCTGCGCGGTGGCCGAGCGCGCGTCCTCGGCGACCCTGTCGCGCTCCGCGGCGCCGGCGGCAAAGCGGCGAAGCAGGCCCGCCAGGTCGCCCCCGGCCAGCCGCTGGCTGAGCAGCGCGGCGGCGAAGCCGTCGACCCGCGGCGAGCGCATCCGGCGGCGCCAGGCATCCACCGCGGCGGCGGTCGGCGCGCCGAGCTCGAGCTCGGCCCCGAGCCGCGCCAGCTCGGCGGCCGGTGGGCCGTCCAGGTAGCTCGCGGCGGCGGTCAGCGAAGCCCGCAGCGAGCGGCCCGCGCTGAGCGAGTCCGCGATCGCCGTGGCGACCTCGGGCAGGGCGCGCTCGACGGATCGGCGGTAGCGTCCCCGCCGGCTCGCGATCGCCCAGCCGACCGCCGGCGGGCCGGCGACCGACAGCGGCAGCGCCAGCGCCGGGCCGGCGAGGAACCAGCCGGCGGCGACGGCGGCGAGGGCGCCGAGCGCGGCGAGGCGGCGGCGCTCGGGATTAGAGGGTGCGTAGCCTTCGCGACCCGCCCGGCGCAGCGGCTCGATCGCGGCCGCGACCCAGTGCGCCGCCGCGGGGCTCGCGAGCACGGCTTCCCGCAGCGCCAGGGCCACGAGGCCGCCGGCGAGGGCGCCGGCGAGGGGCGGCAGCACGCCGGCCGCGGTCACGGCTCGACCTCGGCGATCGCGGAGACGACCCGGGTGCCGTCGGGGCGGCGCTCGAGATGGACGACGAGGTCGATCCCGCGCCTCACCTGCTCGGCGATCACCGCGTGGGGCAGGCCGACCCCGGCCATCAGGACCAGGGTCTGGAGCCGGGCCAGGGCGTCGCTCGGCGAGTTGGCGTGGATCGTGGAGAGGGCGCCGGCGTGGCCGGTGTTCAGCGCGGCGAGGAGGTCGAGCGCCTCGACTCCGCGCACCTCGCCGATGACGATGCGGTCGGGCCGCATCCGCAGCGCGTTGCGCAGCAGGTCCCGGATCGTCACCTCGCCCCGGCCCTCGATGCCCGCCGGACGGCTCTCGAGGCGAACGACGTGGGGCTGCTGCAGCCGCAGCTCCGCCGCGTCCTCGATCGTCACCACCCTCTCGCGGCCGCCGATGAAGCTCGACAGCGCGTTCAGCAGGGTCGTCTTCCCCGAGCCGGTCCCGCCGCTGACCAGCACGCTGCGCCGCCCCGCGACCGCCCGCCGTAGGCTCTCCAGCTCAGCCGCGCTCAGAGTCCCCGACGCGACGAGGTCCGCGGGGCCGGGCCGGTGGGCGCCGAAGCGGCGGATCGAGAGCGCCGGCCCGTCGATCGCCAGCGGCGGGATCACGACGTTGACCCGCGAGCCGTCGGCGAGGCGCGCGTCGACCATCGGGCTGAGCTCGTCGACGCGGCGGCCGAGCGGGGCCAGGATCCGCTCGATCGCGTTGCGGAGCTCCTCCTCGTCGGTGAAGGAGACGTCGGTCGGCTCGATCAGGCCCCCCCGCTCCACGTACACGCGCCCCGGCCCGTTGACCATCACCTCCTCCACCGCGGGGTCGGCCAGGAGCACCTCCAGCGGCCCGAGGCCGATGCTGTCGCGGACGATCCGCGCGACGAGCTCCTCGCGCAGGGCAGGGGAGAGCAGGACCGCGTGCTCGGAGACGAGCTCGCGGGCTCCCGCCTCGAGGTCGTCGGCGCCGCCGCGCCCGGCCGCCGCCGCGGCGCGCCGCAGCTCGATCAGCCGCCCACGCAACGCCGCCGCGAGCGCGGCGAGGTTGCCCTCCCGCACGGCGCTCACCGCACGGCGGGAAGGATCGTCACCTGGCGCGCGAAGCTCTCTGCGGCGATCAGCCGTAGCGCCTGCTCACGGGTGAGGCCGAGGGTGGCCGAGACGCGCGCCCCGGCCCCTTCGCCTTCCGGGGAGGAGCCGAGCGCGAGCAGCGGGACCGCGGCGGCGGCGACGTAGCTGCGGCCGCTGCCGCCGGCGCCCGGTTCGGTCGTGACGACGACGTCGACCCTGCCCCCGACCGGGGAGCCGCCGCCGAGCAAGAGCGCGCCGGCGCCGCTGACCGCGATCTCG
>JBLNAC010000150.1:0-2780 GCA_050259155.1 Syntrophothermus sp. | reverse complement strand
GCCGGCGGCGGCGAGGCTGGAGCGGACCGCCTCGGCTCGCTCGCGGATCTCCTCGCGACGCCCGCGGAACGCGTCGAGGACCGCTTCCATCACCGTTCGGAAGCTGGGCATCCCGCGGCTCTCGTCCGGCGGGAAGTAGGTGCCGCCGTAGAACGGCACCCCGTCGGGATCGAGGAAGACGGTCATCGGCCAGCCGCCGCGCCCCGTCATCGCCTGCACCGCATCCATGTAGATGGCGTCGACATCGGGGCGCTCCTCGCGGTCGACCTTGACGTTGACGAAGTGCTCGTTCATGAAGGCGGCGGTCTCGGGATCCTCGAAGGACTCGCGCTCCATCACGTGGCACCAGTGGCAGGCCGAGTATCCGACGGAGAGGAGGATCGGGCGCTCATCGCGCCGTGCCCGCGAGAGCGCCTCTTCGCCCCAGGGGTACCAGTCGACCGGGTTGTCGCTGTGCTGGAGCAGGTAGGGGCTGGTCTCCTGGGCGAGCCTGTTGGGCATCTGCTTCCGAGCCTACCCGGAGGCGGTCGAAGCCAACTTTTCGATCCCCAGGGTCGCTGAAATTCGAATCCGCGGCGGGTCCGGGATGGCCTCCTCGATCGGCGGCGGGCCCGCGGTGGTTTCCTTAGGCGATCTCAAGCATCGACCACCAGCGTCAGCCATCCGCATGAATCCCGATCGGAACGATAGGCGGGACCCCGCCCTGCGGGCCGTGCTGGAGAAGCTCGGCGGCGAGGACCGCGCGGTCGTCGAGGAAGCGCTCGCGCGGGCCGAGAGGACCGAGGCAGATCTCCGCTTCCTCGCCGAGCACGACCCGCTGACCGGCCTCTTGAACCGGCGCGCCTTCCGCGCCAGGCTCGACCGCCACGTCTCCTTCTCGGATCGCTACGGCGGCATGGGGGCCGTGATGATCATCGACATCGACGGCCTCAAGGCGATCAACGACAGGCTCGGCCACCATCCCGGCGACAACCTGATCCGGCGCGTGGCGAACGTCCTCCGCGAGCGCGTGCGGGCGACGGACATCGTCGCCCGCCTCTCCGGCGACGAGTTCGCGGTGCTGATGCCGCAGACCGACACCGCCGGGGCCCTCCAGCTCGGCGAGGACCTGCGCGCCGAGGTCGCCGAGGGGTTTCCCGCCGGGTCGGACGCGGAGGGCGCGACGATCAGCGTCGGCATCACGATGTTCGACGGCAGCGCCGGCACCGGCGCCGAGGCGGTGCTCGTGGCCGCCGACGAGGCGATGTACCGCGCCAAGGAGGAGGGCCGCAACCGCATCGCCCTCTTCGAGGCCGCGGGGGCGGGACGCCGGGGGCGCCGCCGCGGCCAGACGACGAGCGCTCGCATCCGCGACGCGCTGACGCAAAACCGCCTCTCGCTCGCGACGCAGCCGATCCGCAGCCTCGCGTCCGGCGTGATCGAGCGCTACGAGCTGTTGCTGCGGATGACCGGCGAGGACGGGGAGCTGCTGCCGGCGTCCGCCTTCATCGAGGTCGCCGAGCGGTCCGGGATGGTCCAAGAGCTCGATCGGTGGGTGGTCGGGCGCGCGCTCGAGATCCTCGCCGAGCGCGAGCGCGCCGGCGAGCCGGTCTCGCTTCACGTAAATCTCTCCGGGGCCTCGCTGACCGACGTCTCGGTCCTCGACTTCATCGAACGCGGCCTCGACGAAGGCGGGGCCGATCCGGGCCGCTGCACCTTCGAGATCACGCAGACCGCGCGGGTCGAGGACTACGACGCGGCGGCCGGGTTCGCCGACCGCCTCACCGAGTTCGGCTGCGAAGTCGCGATCGACGATTACGGCGCCGGCTTCGGGCCCTTCACCTACCTGAAGTCGATCCCGTTCGACGTGATCAAGATCGACGGCTCGTTCATCCGCGGGATGGCCCGCAACGACGCCGACCAGCTGACCGTCAAGGCGATCGTCCAGATCGCACGCGGCCTCGGCAAGCGGACAATCGCCGAGTTCGTCGAGGACGAGGCGACCACCACGATGCTGCGTGACTACGGGGTCGACATGGCGCAGGGATTCCACCTCGGGCGCCCGGTCGATGCCGTGGAGGGGCTCGCGCTCGGTGCCGTCTAGTCCGTGGGGGCCAGCCCGGCGCGCAGGTCGGCGCGCTTGATCTTGCCGGTGCTCGTCTTCGGCAGCTGGTCGGCGAACTCGATGATGCGCGGCGCCTTGTAGGGAGCCGTCTCGCGCCTGCAGTGCTCCCGCAGCTCAGCCACGAGCTCGGGACCGGGCTCGCGATCACGGAGGACGACGATCGCGCGGACGACCGCGCCGCGCTCGGGATCGGGCGCCGCGACCGCCGCCGCCTCGGCCACGGCCGGGTGGGAGAGCAGCGCCGCCTCGACCTCGGTCGGGCCGATCCGGTAGCCCGAGGAGGCGATGATGTCGTCGTCGCGTCCCTCGAAGAAGAGGTAGCCGTCCTCGTCGGCGCTGACCAGGTCGCCGGTCGACCACCACTCGCCCTCGAAGCGCTCGCCATCCAGGTAGCGGGAAAAGAAGGTGGGGGTCGACGAGGCGCGCACCTGCAGCTCGCCGCCGTGGATCCGCGTCTGCACGCCGGGGAGGACCTTCCCCATCGAGCCCTCTCGGATCTGCTCGCCGGCGAGGTTCCCCGTCACCTGGCCGGTCTCCGTCTGTCCATAGCCGTCCGCCGGCGCCAGGCCTCCCATCTGCGTGCGGAAGGCGGCGATCGTCTCCGGGTCGAGCGCCTCGCCGGCCGAGACCATCCGCCGCAGCGCCGGCAGCGGCCTCAGCGCCGTCCGCCGCGCCA
>JBLNAC010000149.1:0-3413 GCA_050259155.1 Syntrophothermus sp. | reverse complement strand
CGACTTCAAGACCAACGAGTACGCGCAGCTGATCGGCGGCCGTCACTTCGAGCCCTCCGAGGAGAACCCGATGATCGGCTGGCGCGGAGCGAGCCGCTACTACGCGGACGGGTACCGCGAGGGGTTCGCGCTCGAGTGCCGGGCGATCCACCGGGTGCGCGAGGCGATCGGCCTCACCAACGTCGTCGTGATGATCCCGTTCTGCCGCACGATCGAGGAGGCGGACCGGGTGCTGGCGGTGATGGCCGACGCCGGGCTCGTCCGGGGCTCGCGCGACCTCGAGGTCTACGTGATGGCCGAGATCCCCTCCAACATCATGCTCGTCGACGACTTCGCGGAGCGCTTCGACGGCTTCTCGATCGGCAGCAACGACCTCACCCAGCTGACCCTCGGCATCGACCGGGACTCCGAGGCGCTGGCGGGCCTCTTCGAGGAGAGCAACCCGGCGGTGACCCGGCTGATCTCGCAGCTCATCGCCGGCGCCCACGAGCACGGGCGCAAGGTGGGGCTGTGCGGCCAGAAGCCGAGCGACGACCCCAGCTTCGCGCGCTTCCTCGTCGAGGCGGGGATCGACTCGATCTCGGTGGCGCCCGACAGCTTCATCCGCGTCAAGGAGGAGGTCGCGGCAGCCGAGCGGGCTGCGCTCGGGGCCGCCGCGGGATAGTGAAGGCGATCGCCCTGCTGTGCCTCGCGCTTGGCCTCGCGGCAGCCTCCGCTCCCGCGGCACAGGCCTCGTTCGCGGGCGCGCGCAGCCTGAAGGCCGGCATGGCGCCGCACTCGCTGGCGATCGGCGACCTCGGCGGCGGCCGCGGCGCCGACCTCGCCGTCGCCGACGCCGAAGGGGTGTCCGTCTTCTTCGGAAGGGGAGGGGGGCGGTTCTCTCCTCGCCGCCTGGTGGCGCCGAGCGGCGGGGCCAGCGCCGTCGTGGTGGCGCGGCTCGACCCGGGAGGCGCCTCGGACATCGCCTTCGCCGACGGCGTCGAAGGCGCGCTCACGGTGGTGATCGGCAACGGCCGCGGGTCCTTCGGCGCCCGCCGCAGCTATCGGGTCGGCCGCGCGCCACGGGCGCTCGCCGTCGCCGACTTCAAGCGACGGCCTGCCCGACGTGGCCGTCGCGAACGCCGGCTCGAACGACGTCTCGGTCCTGCTCGGAAAGGGCGACGGCAGACTCTCCGCCGCCGCCACCTTCGCCGTCGGCGCGGAGCCGCGCTCGGTGGCCGTCGGCGACTTCAACTCGGACGGCAGGCCGGATCTGGCGACGGCCGACTTCGGCGGCGACAGCGTCTCGATCCTCCTCGGCCGCGGTGACGGCAGCTTCCGGAGGCCCGTGAGCATTCCCGCCGGCGCCCGTCCCGCCGCGCTCGCCGTCGGGCATCTGAACGGCGATGCCGCTCCGGATATCGCTGTCGCGGACCTCGGCTCCGACCGCGCGACGATCCTGCTCGGGGACGGCCGCGGGGCCTTCTCGGCCCGCCGGACCCCGGCTCTGTACTCCGGCGCAGGCAAGGTGCGGCCGAGCTCGGTGGCCGTGGGGAGGCTGAACGGCGACGCGCGTCCCGACCTCGCCTTCACCCTGTCGCGGGCGGGGCGCGTCGCGGTGATGTGCGGGAGCGGGCGCGGGAGGTTCCGTCGCTGCCAGGCGCCGCGAGTCGGCCGCGATCCGTACTCGGTCGCGGTCGGCGACCTCGGCGGCGGCCGCGCGCCGGACCTCGTCGTCGCCAACCGGGCCTCGAACACGGTCTCGATGCTTCTCGGCCGGTCGCCCCGGCGCCCCGCGAGCCCGGTCTGCCGGGGGCTCGAGGGTCCCCGGCCGCCGCAGCCGAGGTGCCGCCTCGCGACCGCGGCTCGCGCCCGGCTCGAAGAAGCGGTCTAATAGCGGGGAGGACCATCTAGGAAGGAGAAACATGGGCATCTACGCGGTGGTGAACCCGGCAACCGGTGAGACGATCAAGGAGTACCCGACGATCGGCGACGAGGAGCTTCGCGCCGCGATCGGGCGGGCCGAGGAGGCCCATCGCAGCTGGGCGGCCTCTGCGACGGTGGCCGAGCGGGCGGCGCTGGTCCGCCGCGTGGCCGAGCTCCACAGCGAGCGCCGCGAGCAGCTGGCGGAGATCATCGTGCGCGAGATGGGCAAGCCGGTCGAGCAGGCGCTGGGCGAGGTCGACTTCGCGGCGGCGATCTATCAGTACTACGCCGACAACGCCGAGCAGCTGCTGGCCGACGAACCGATCACCCTCTCAGAAGGCGAGGGCTCGGCGGTGATCCGCCGCAGCTCCTACGGGGTCCTGCTCGGGATCATGCCCTGGAACTACCCCTACTACCAGGTCGCCCGCTTCGCCGGCCCCAACCTGGTGATCGGCAACACGATCCTGCTCAAGCACGCCCCGCAGTGCCCCGAATCGGCCGAGGCGATGGCGCAGATCTACGCCGACGCCGGCTGCCCGGCGGGCGCCTACGAGAACATCTACGCCTCCAACGAGCAGATCGAGTGGGTGATCGCCGACCCGCGCGTGCGCGGCGTCTCGGTCACCGGCTCCGAGCGCGCCGGCGCCGCCGTCGCCGAGATCGCCGGCCGCAACCTGAAGAAGGTCGTGCTGGAGCTGGGCGGCTCAGACCCCTTCATCGTGCTCGGCAGCGACGACCTCGACGCCACCGTGCAGGCGGCCGTCGAAGCGCGCCTGGAGAACACCGGCCAGGCCTGCAACGCCGCCAAGCGCTTCATCGTCGCCGACGACCTCTATGACTCCTTCGTGGAGAAGTTCACCGCGGCGCTGACCGCGGCCAAGCCCGCCGACCCGACCTCCCCCGAGGCGGCGATCGGCCCGCTCTCCTCGAAGACCGCCGCCGACCGCCTCGAGGACCAGGTCCGCCGCGCCGTCGACTCCGGCGCCCGGATCCTCGCCGGGGGCGGGCGCGAGGGCAACTTCTTCGAGCCCACGGTGATCACCGACATCAGCGCCGACAACGACGCCTCGCGCGAAGAGTTCTTCGGCCCCGTCGCCCAGGTCTACCGGGCCGGCTCCGAGCAGGAGGCGGTCGAGCTGGCCAACCGCACCCCCTACGGCCTCGGCTCCTACCTGATGACCACCGACCCCGAGCAGGCCGAGCGGGTCGCCGACCAGATCGAAGCCGGCATGGTCTACGTCAACATCGTCGGCGCCGACGCCCCCGAGCTGCCCTTCGGCGGCGTCAAGCGATCTGGCTTCGGCCGCGAGCTCGGCCGCTTCGGCGCCGACGAGTTCGTCAACAAGAAGCTGATCCGCGTCGGGGCATAGCCCGGGCACATGGCCGATCAGGCGGGCGCCGACCGTGCGGCGCCCGCGGAAACGGCCGGCGGCATGGGCGCGGCTGGTTTCGAACCAGCGACCTCTCGCGTGTGAAGCGAGCGCTCTCCCACTGAGCTACGCGCCCTC
>JBLNAC010000148.1:0-4564 GCA_050259155.1 Syntrophothermus sp. | reverse complement strand
CCAGCCCGGGCGACGCCAGCCGCTGGGTCGGCCTGGTCCCGTACGCGGCGATCGGCACCCTCGCGGGCGCCTTCAGCGGCCTTTTCGGGGTCGGCGGCGGCACCGTGATCGTGCCGCTGCTGATCCTCTGGCTCGGCTACGGGGAGCGCCTCGCGACCGGCACCAGCCTGGTCGCGATCGTCCCGATCGGGATCCTCGGCACGCTCGCCCAGGGCGGGATCTACGGAAACGTGCACCTGTTGACGGGGCTGGCGCTGACGATCCCCGCGATCGTCGGCGTCGTGCTCGGCGTGGGGCTGCAGCAGCGGATCCACCAGCGCACCGTCTCCTACCTCTTCGCGGCGCTGCTGGTCGCGCTCGCGATCGAGTTGATCGTCCGATGAGCGAGCTCGCCGCCGTCGTCCTCGCCCTCGCCGGCGGCCTCGCCGGCGGCCTCGTCGGGGTCGGCGGCGGCGTCCTCTTCGTGCCGGCGCTGACGATCTTCCTCGGCCTCTCCCAGGTCGAGGGCGAGGCGACCTCGCTGCTGATGATCGCGATCGTCGCCCTGGTCGGCGCGATCCGCCAGGCCCGCTTCGGCAACGTGCGGGTGCGGGAGGGGATCGTGATCGGCGTCCTCTCGCCGCTCGGCGTCCTGATCGGAGTCGCCGTCGCCAACACCGTCTCCGAACGCATGCTGCAGCTCACCTTCGCGGCGCTCGCCCTCTTCGTCGCCGCGCAGCTCGTGCGCAGGGCGCGAGCCGCGCGGTAGTACCCTCAGATGGTGGAGTCACTCAGCTGGGAAGGCGATCCGCCCGATCTGCGATCCCCGGTCATGGTCTGCGCCTTCCGCGGCTGGAACGACGCCGCGGCGGCCGCCTCGACGGCGCTCGTGACGATCGGGAGCTCGCTCGACTCGGAGCTGGTCGCCCGCGTCGATGCCGAGGAGTACTTCGACTTCCAGGCGAACCGGCCGACGATCAGCCTCGAGGACGGCCGCGCCCGGCGGATCGAGTGGCCGGAGAACAACCTGATCGCGGTCCGGGTCCCGACCGCCGACCGCGACCTCGTGCTGCTCGACGGGACCGAGCCGAACCTGCGCTGGCGCACCTTCGCGGAGACGGTCGCGACCGCCGCCGACGCGCTCGGGGTCGAGCTCGTCATCACCCTTGGGGCGCTGATCGCCGAGGTCGCCCACACGCTGCCGGTCCCGATCACCGGCCTCGCCTCGAGCGCCGAGCTGGTCGACGAGCTCGACCTGGAGCGCTCCAACTACGAAGGCCCGACCGGGATCGTCGGGATCGTCCACGACCGCTGCAACGAGGCGGGCATCGACTCCGCCTCGCTGTGGGCGGCGGTGCCCCACTACGTCGCGGCCGTTCCCAACCCGAAGGCGGCGCTGGCGCTGCTGCGCCGGCTCGAGGGCCTGACCGGGATCGCGATCGAGGCGACGGAGCTGGAGGAGGAGGCGAGGGACTACGAGGAGCAGATCGCCCGCGCGGTCGCCGCCAACCCCGAGATCGAAGAGCTGGTCTCGAGGATCGAGGCCGAACAGGCCGACCTCCTGGCCGACGGCGGCGAGGAGATCCCCTCGGCGGACTCCCTCGCCCGCGAGTTCCAGCGCTTCCTACGCCAGCGCGGCAACGACCAGTAGGCGGCCGCCTCAGCTCTCGGCCGCGGGGCAGATCAGGCGGTAGTCGCACCAGCCGCACGCAGCGGCCGAGGGTCGCGGCTCGAAGTCCTGCCCGACGATCCCCTCGCCGACCTGCAGCACGGTCCGCTCGACCCGCTCGGCGTCATCGGGCTTGGTCGGCGCCGCGACCTTGTCGCCGTCGAGAACGTAGTAGTAGCTGCCGCTCGACGCCTCGATGCCCCACGCCTCGCGGGCGGCGAGGCGGTAGAGCGCGAGCTGCAGGTCGTTCTCCAGCTCGGCGGCGCTCTTGCGCTCGCCGGTCTTGTAGTCGATCAGCTCGTAGTCGCCGTCGGGGAGGCGGTCGACGCGGTCGACCCGGCCCCGGACGTGGTGCGCTCCGACCTTGAAGTCGAACTTGCGCTCGAGCCAGACCGGTTCCCCCTCGGAGACGCGCTCGCGCTCCCAGTACACGCGCAGGGCCTCCCGGGCGCGGTCGCGGTACTGCAGCTCGTCGTCGCTGCTGCCGAATCCGGTCCGGTGCCAGCCCGCCTCGAACAGGCGCATCAACTCCCGCAGCCCCTCTGCCTCCTTCTCGGGCGGCTCTTTGTGGAACCGCTCGAGGACGTTGTGGATCAGGATGCCGAAGCGCTGGTTGATCGTCGGTTCCTGGGGGATGCCGAAGACGCGCGCGAACTTGTACTTCAGCGGGCAGGTCAGGTAGAGGCCGAGATCGGAGGCGGAGAGGCTCAGCATCCCGTCGCCGCGGCGCGGCAGGAACGGCTCCAGCGAGGGCTCCTCGCGGGCGGCGATCAGCTCCAGCCGCCGGCCTCGCTCGCGCTCGGAGCCGAGCAGGTAGGAGTCGAGTGGGGAGGCGTCCAGCTCGGCCTGCTGCTCGGGCGTCGCGACCTGTCGCAGCAGCCCGTTGATCGCCTCGATCGCCTCCGCCGTCGGCTCGTCGCCCGGCCGCTGCGCCAGCGCCGCCAGCTTCAGCAGCTCCAGGTAGCGGGCGATCGCCCGGTTGACGTCGAGGGCGGTGTCCAGGCGCGGCTCCGACAGCTCGCGCCCGGCGCGCCAGGAGGCCTCGAGCACCCTCTCGCGCAGCGCCCTGTATGTCGCGTGCAGGCCCTCGGCGGCGCCGAACAGCTCCTCCTCGTGCTCCTCCTCCGCCGCCCCGGTGCCCTCCAGCGCCTCCTGGTAGAAGCGGGACGGGAGGACGTCGCCTTCCTCGCCGCGGCGCACGCGGGAGTAGATCAGGCCGCGGCGCGCGGGCCAGCCGATCCGCGACCAATCGTCCTCGGCCTCGAGCCCGAGGACGAAGACGCGGTCGAAGCCCAGCCCCTTGACGGCGTCGACCGACATCGCGACGACCGACCCGGGCGGTAACGGCTCCTCGCCCCCCGCCGGGTCGACGCCCGCCTCGGCGACGGCGCTGAGGTAGGCGACGAAGCCGCGCGTCGACCCGTGGGGCTCGCGTCGCGTCCAGGCGGTCGCCAGCTCGGCCAGGCGCGAGAGCGCCAGCAGGCGCTCGGCGACCTCCGGCTGGGCGGCGAACAGGCGCTGGCGGCGCAGCCCGACCCGCTCGATCAGCCGTCGCACGAAGACGTCCGCCCGGCGCTCCTCCATCACCGCGGCGGCGGCGCCGTAGAGCTTGAGGAACGACTGGATCCGCTCCCGCGCCTCGGGCTGGAACTGGGGGCTGTCGAGCGCTGCCTCGCAGCCCCCGACCATGTCGAGCTTGCGGCGGCGGGCGATCGTCGTCAGCCGCGCCAGGTCGCCGGAGCGCAGTTCGATCGGCGGGCGGGTGAGCGCCCGCGCCGCCGCCGCCGAGTCGTCGGGGTCGGCGAGCACCCGCAGCCAGGCGACCGCGTCGCGCACCTCGGGCCGCTGGAACAGCGCGGCCGGGCCGGCGAGGTGGAAGGGGATACCGCGCTCCTCCATCGCGGCGGCGACCGCGCCGCCGTCGTGGGCGGGGTCGGTGAGGAGGACGCAGATCTGGCCCGGGTCGGTGCCGCCGGCGATCAGGTGCTCGGCCTCGCGCGCCGCCGCCTGCGCCTGGGCGCGCTCGTTGGCGCAGGCCCAGAAGCGGACCTCCGGCTCGCGGAGGCGATGCTCGAGCGCGACCTCGGCGCCGCCGGGATGGACGTCGCGATACCACCCCAGCCCCCCGTCCTCGAGCGCGTAGAGGTGGTTGGCGTTCACCTGCGCGAGCGACTCGAGGATCGCCAGCTGCGCGCGGCTCGCCTCCTCCAGCTCGTCGACCATGACGAAGCGGAAGCGCTCGGCGATGTCCCGCCGCACGTCCGGGCGCTCGGCGAAGAGGCAGTCGAGGGCGAGGAAGACGTCGCCGCCGTCGAGGCTGCCCGCCTCGGCCAGGATGCGGTCGTGGGCGGTGTAGAACTCGGCGAACTCGAGCTCGCGGCCGAGCTCCTCCCGGTCGGCGTCGCCGCCGCCCTCGGCGAGCCGCTCGCGCGCCCTCTCGGCGAGGCTGGTCGGGCCGACGCGGTCTGCCTTCAGCGCGTCGATCCTGGCCAGCAGCCGGGCCAGGAGGCCGGCGGGGTTGCCGCGGATCTCGTGGCGGCGCAGCGGCAGCTGCTCGAAGCGGTCGAGCAGCATCGCCAGCCGCTCGGCCCGGCCGAGGACGTCGAAGAAGGGGTCGAGGCCGGCCGCCTCCGAGTAGTCGCGCAGGAGCCGCTCGCCGATCGTCGCCCAGCTGCCGATCCACAGCTCCTCGAAGGGCCGTGCGATCAGCGCCTCGGAGCGTTCGCGCAGGCGTCGCGCGGTCGCCCGGGTCGAGCCGATCACGAGCACCCGCTCGGGCCCGATCCCGTCGGCCGCCAGCCGCGCCAGCCGCCGCGCGATCAGCTCGGTCTTGCCCGTCCCGGCGGCCCCATGGACCAGAAGCGGGCCCTCGCCGTGGCCGAGAACCCGGTCGCGCTCGGCGGTCAGCGGCTCGCT
>JBLNAC010000147.1:0-3069 GCA_050259155.1 Syntrophothermus sp. | reverse complement strand
AGCTCCTTGATCTCCGGGTTGGTGAAGGCCGCCTGGGCGGGGCCGCGGCGCCCGAGCACGACGATCTCGCGGACGCCCTTGGCGTCGAGGGCCGCGATCGCGTGGTCGGCGGTATCGGTCTCGCGCAGCTCGTGATCGGTCAGGGCGAGCATCCGCGCCACGTCCATGGCGACGTTGCCGTTGCCGATGACGACGGCGCGCTCGACGGAGAGGTCGAAGTCCTCGGCGGCGTAGTCGGGGTAGGCGTTGTACCAGCCGACGAAGGAAGTGGCGGCGTGGCTGCCCGGGAGGTCTTCGCCGGGGATCCCGAGGCTGCGGTCGGTCTCGCAGCCGACGGTGTAGACGATCGCGTGGTAGAGGCGCTCGAGGTCCTCGACCTCGACGTCATGGCCGATCTTGACGTTGCCGAAGAAGCGGAAGCCCTCGCGGGCAGCGGTCTTCTCGTAGACGCGGATCACCGACTTGATCTTGGGGTGGTCGGGCGCGACGCCGCCGCGGACGAGGCCGAAGGGGGTGGGCAGCCGGTCGAAGAGGTCGACCTGGGCGTGCAGGTCGCCGTCCTTGAGGATGTGCTCGGCGGCGTAGAAGCCGGACGGGCCGGCGCCGACGACGGCCACCCGCAGCGGGCTCTGTTCGGTCCCTACCTTGCTCATCGGAGGCGCAAGGATAGGGAATGCGCGGCCGGATCTACGCTCCGATCAGCATCGCGTCGCACTGCGCGCAGATGCCGTGCCTGATCCGGGGCATCTCCGAGGCGGCGGTCAGGTCCAGCCGCCGCGCGGCCTCCTCGACCTCGACCCATTCCCGTTCCGCGTAGAAGCGATTGCACCAGCCGCACATCTCGATCGTCGCCGTGCCGCGGGGCACCCCGGGGTCGAGCAGCGCCTGGGGAGTACGCCGGCGCTCGGCGACGATCCAGGCCGTGAAGCGGACCCCCGCCGGCGGCTCGGGCTCGATCCTGATCATCATTTCCCGCCGCACGTCGGGGCTGTCGCAGCGGAACGGCAGCACGATCACCCGCCGGTCCTCGCGCACCCGCCGCACCAGCGAGCGCTGCGCCCGGCGCATCGTCGTGCCGGCGACGAAATCCCAGAGCGGCTCGCCGACGCTCGTCTCCGCGCCCGGCCAGTCGTTGGCCGCGGCGAACTCGAAGTACCCCTCGCTCGCCTCGACGAGTCGGTCTCGCCCGTCTATCGCGTAGCTGAACTCGGCCGCGGTCAAGTCACGGCCGCGACCGCGCTCGGGGTCCCGTCGAGAGCGTCGAGGGCCTTCGCGACCGACATCGCGACGCAGGTGAAGATCGGGGTCTCCACCTCGGTGTACTCGCTCGACTCGGTGGGCCGCAGCTCGTTGACGAGGTCGAGGAACATCGCGGGGTCGTCGCCCTCGAAGCCGACGACGAACTCCTGGTCGTCGAGCCCGTAGGAGTAGGTGGTGTTGATGGTGATCTCGGGGTAGCGGCGGCCGACCTCGATGTGCCCTTTCATGATCCGGCCGCGCTCCTCCGGCGCCAGCCCGTACCAGCGGCGCTGCTTGACCATCGGGTAGAGGAAGAGGTACTTCCTTCCCGAGGTGCAGATCTCGGTCCGCGCCTGCTCCTCCGAGTAGGGCGATGGCTTCGTCATCGAGAGGAAGGAGTGCGGCGTGTCCATCCACTTGGCGAGGCCGCTCTGGCCGAGAACGACGTGGAAGGTGTGGATGTCGGCGAGGTTGGGGCTCTGGCTCAGTAGCAGGAGGTCGACGTCGCCGCGCGTTCCTATGGTTGAGTAGGCCCGCAGCGACCGGTCGACGGCGAAGTCCTCGCAGGCGGCGAGGAACTCCCGCTTGTCGGACGCGCGCAGCTCGGCATCGCGACGCCGCCAGGCGGGATCTACCTTGAAGAAGCTGAACTTCGCGAAAGTGCGGCCGGCCATCGGAGTCACGATAGCGGCGGTGATCGCTGCGGCCGCTGCGGTGGCGCCCGCGCGCGCTTCGTCCCACGCGGGCGCGACGGTCACGGTCGCATGGCTTCCCGCCTCGACCTCGGTCGAGCAGCTGGCAAGCGACGGGTTCTCGCCGGGGCTGCTCAGCGCCGGGCTGGGGAAGGTCCCGGCGCAGCAGACCTATCTCGACGTGACGCAGGGCAACCGGGTCTTCGACACCCTCTACGACGAGCCGCTGCCCCCGCTCCGCGGCGACTGCCCGTCCTGGTGGAAGCAGGTGGTCGCGCGCGCCGAATCCGCCCCCGCCGAAATCGTCCCCGGCCTGCTGTCGCAGACCTTGAGAGCCTCCGGAGCGGAGGTCCGGGCGAGCGGTGAAACGTCTTGTACCTTTTCGCCGCACGCGGCCTCGGACGGAGGCACGGGCTCGGCGAAAAGGTTAAGTGGAGGCGGTCGCCCGGACCACCGGCCCGCAGAGATCGTCGAAGTCCGCGACAGCAGCCTGGCGCAAGCTTCGTCGCTGCGGCGGACGCTCGGCCGCGGCGACCTCTTGATCGGGATCGCCCGCCCGACCGGGCAGAGCGAAGCCCCGCTGGCGATAGGGATCGCAGGCGGCGGGTTCGACGGGAACCTCACCTCCGACAGCACCCGCACCGACGGCTACGTGCTCTCGACCGACGTCGCGCCGACGGTCCTCGCCCGGCTCGGGATCGACGTGCCCTCGCAGATGTCAGGACAGCCGATCCGCTCGCAGGGGGCCGTGGACGCCGCGGCGATCGAGGAGCTCGGCGCCAGGATGGCGGTGATCTCGGGCCGGCGCGGGCCGGTGATCGGCTACAGCCTGCTCGTCTGGTCCGTGCTGCTGGGGCTGACCTTCCTCGGCGGTGGCGCCCTCGCCCGCACCGGCGTCCGCCTCGTGGGCCTGTCGCTGGTCTTCCTGCCGTTGGTCCTGATGGGCGGGGCGGCGCTGCGGCCCGGCGAGGGCGTGGAAGCGTGGCTGACGATCCTCGGCGCCCCGGCCCTGGCGGCCGTGACCCTGGCCCTGTTCGACGGCTACCGGGCGCTGGCGGTCGCGGCGGCGGCGACGGTCCTCGCCGTGGCGGTCGACGTGGTCGTCGGCTCGCCGCTGACGTCGCTGTCGCTGCTGGGG
>JBLNAC010000146.1:0-7148 GCA_050259155.1 Syntrophothermus sp. | reverse complement strand
ACACCGCCACCTCGCTCGCGATCGAGCAGAGTGACGCCCCCGCACGCAATTCGTCGCCCACCGGGCTACAAAAGGCGGGCGGAAGCGATCCGCGGCGCGCCAGCGCCGACGCGGTCCTTGTGGCGGCGGAGGTGCTCAGCCGCCGGCTGGCGGAATGGGTCGAGGCCGACCCGAGGTCGATCCTCTTCGCCTGGCGCGACCGCGACGCGCTGCGCGGGCGCGAGGTCTCCTGGGAGGGAGGCTCAGGAATCGCCGACGGAGTCGACGACCGAGGCTACCTCCTCGTCGTCGGGCCCGGCGGCGACCGCCTTGCCGTCGGCGCCGGCGAGGTCCACCTCCGCGTCGGCTGACGCCGCCTCCGCGGCCTTGCGCCGCCGCCGCTGGCGCGCCCGCCGAGCGCGGGCCCTGGCCGCGGGGTCGCCCGCGGCCTCCTGCTCGCCCTCCGCCTCCGCCTCGTCCTCGTCCGCGGTGACGGGCTCGCCCGCCGCCCCGCTCTCCACCTCCTCGCCGTTATCGCCGCCGGTCTCCACGTCGACCCCCTCGGCCTCCGGCTCGCCCTCTTCGCCGGTGCCGACGATCGCCGTCCGCGCCTCGTCCTCCGAGCCGGCGCCGTTCTCGCCCTGGGCGCCGCGCTTGCGCTTGCGCCGGCGCTTGCCGCCCTTGGGGAAGTTGCGCAGCAGCTCGCGCGCCACCGCGGACGGTTTCCGGGCCATCCGCATCCGCGCCCCCCGCAGCACCTCCTCGCCCTCGGGTGTGTGGGAGACCGCGGCCGCCAGCAGCGCCACCGCCAGGCGGCGGTCCTGTTTGCGGGCCGCATGGACGAGCCGGCGGGCGTTGCGCCCGTGGGCGCGGCCGCTCGAGTTGACGAGCAGGCCGAGCAGCCGTTTCGTCTCCGGCCAGCGCTGCACGGCGTACTCCTCGTGCAGTTCGCGGGTGTAGGAGGCGAGACGCCACACCCACGCCTGCGCCTGGTCGCGGCGGCCGATCCGCTTGTCGACGAGCGCCTGCAGGAGGGTCTTCGTACCCGCCCGCTTGTCCTCGCGGCTCCAGGTGCCGACGATGTCGATCGCGTCGTCGAAGGCGTCGGCGTCGCCGAGGTCGGCGATCTCGCCGAGCGCTTTCAGCCGCAGCTGCGAGTTGCGGTTGCGCTGAACGCAGGTGAGCAGGAAGCGGCGGCGCAGCTCCTTGGTGCGGTCGTTCTGGAGCATCGCGCGCGCCCGGCGCCAGTTCTGCGTGGTGACGCGGGCCCCCGCCAGCGCCGCCCAGGCGTGCTGCTCGGGGTAGTCGAGGTTCTCGACCGCGATCCGCCACAGCTCGCGTTCGAGGACCTCCATCCGCTTTTCCTCCGAGTCGGAGACCGGGACGATGCGCCGCTCGACGCGGATCTTCCGGCCGCGGCCGCGGCGCACCGGCCCGACCACGATCGCGCCGCCGCGGTAGACGTCGCGGTCGAGCAGGCTGTGGAGGGTGACGATCGTCTCGTCGTGGGTCGTCGCGGGATGGACGAAGTCGATCACCAGGCCGGCCTCCTTGCCCGGCGCCCGCCGCGTCACCCGGCCGACCCGCTGCTGGTAGATCCGGCGCGAAGCGGTCGGCGCCAGGTGCATGCAGATCGTCGCCCGCGGGCTGTTCCAGCCCTCGGCCAGGAGCATTGCGTTGCAGAGGACGTCGACGTCGCCGCGTTCGAAGGCCGCGAGGATCTCCGCCAGCTCGCGCTTCGGGGTCTCGCCCGACACGGCCTGCGCGTCGATGCCGGCGTCGCGGAACGCCTTGGCGACGTTCTTCGCGTGCTGGACGCCGGCTGTGTAGACGACGCCGGGGACCTTGCGGAAGCGGGAGCGGTAGAGGTCGGCGATGGCGACGTTGAACGGCTCCTGGTCGAGCAGGGCGGCCAGCTCCTCCTGGTCGAAGTCCTGGTCGACCTCGCCCTTTCGCAGCGGCACCTTGGCGATCGTCCGCACCCCGGGGCCGGGCGGTATCCGCAGGCAGCGCAGCGGCGCGATGACGCCGCGACGGGCAGCCTGGGCGAGGTCGAAGCGCGAGGTCTGGGTCGGGAAGAGGTCGGCGACGTGGCGCGCGATCAGCGCCCCGGTCGCGGTCATGCCGATGAAGACCGGACCCGTCCAGGAGCGGATGCAGGCGCTGGTCTTCTCGCCGAGGGCGGTGTGGGCCTCGTCGCAGATCACAATCGAGTAGGCGTCCGAGACCCGCCTGTGGTTGCGGACGAACCACTGGTAGGTCTCGACGGTGACCGGGCCGTCCGGGTCGTCGCGCCCGTCGAGGAGCGGCGGCCGCAGGCGCTCCCTGTAGCCGCGGTCGGAGATCTCGCCGATGAACTGGTCGACGAGGTTGCGGCGGTGGGTGAGGATCAGGACACCCCCGGTCCGGGTCGCCTCGATGAAGCCGACGGCGGCGACGGTCTTGCCGGCGCCGGTCGCGTGCTCGAACCAGAAGCGGCGCGAGGCGCCCGGGTCCTCAGGGGCCTCCTCGACGAGCTCCTCGTCCTCCTCGCTGGGCCCCTCCTCCCAGTCCTGGGGCTCCTCGTCGGCGGCCAGATCCTCGTCCTCGTCGAGCTCGCCGCCGTCGCCCTCGATGCCCGCTTCCTCGGTGTCGGGCTCGGGCGCCAGCGCGGCCGTCTCGCGGTGGCCGTCGGGCCCGACGCCGTCGATGCCGCCGACCTGCTGCTGGGCCATCAGCTCGGCAAGCGTGCCCGAGAGGGCGTCGACCTGGTGCGGATTGAGCTCGGCGCCGTCGCGCAGCATCGGCGGTTCCTCGGCCAGCAGCCGCTCAAGCCCGAGCAGGAGCGAGAATTCCCGGCGCCAGTCGATCGACGGGCTCTCGGCGCCGGCGTCGACCTCGCTCAGCGCGGCGTCGAGGGCGCGGCGGCGGGCCGTGCCGGGTGCCAGCGCCTCCGGCCCCTCGCCGTCGAGCAGGAAGGGCTCGCGCGCGAACGCCGCGGCGCGCTCGATGTCGGCGCCTGATGGGACTGCCGCCGAAGCGGCAACATCACTTGTCTTGGCCATAGAAGGCTTGTGCGTATTCCCCGACCCAGCCGGAGACTGCGGCTGGTTGGGCAGGTGAACGAGGTTGCCGGCGACCGGGCTCCCAGATCACCGGCGTCCGCCATCCCGCGGACAGAACGTACGTATTGTAAGCACGGATCGGATGACGAAGCGACGGACCCTCTCGATCGCGGCGGCCGGGCTGGGACTCGCGTTGATCGCGGCCGGCTGCGGCTCGGGCTCGAGCCAGGACTACGGCGGGGGGCATCCGGACTATGGGAAGGCGCTCGCCGGCTCGCCGCCGCGGCTGGCCGCGCTGCATGCGCAGGCCAACCAGCTGCTGGGCGGCGGCCTCGACGCCTACGAAAGGCGGATCGCCGCGCTGAAGGGCTTCCCGGTGGTCGCGAACCTCTGGGCCTCGTGGTGCGGCCCGTGCCGGGCCGAGTTCCCGACCCTGCAAAGGCTCTCGGCGCGCTACGGCAAGGAGGTCGCCTTCCTCGGCGTCAACTCCCGGGACTCCGAGGCCGCGGCGAAGACGTTCCTCGAAGAGGATCCGCTCTCATACCCGAGCTTCAGCGATCCCAAGGGCGAGATCGGCGAAGCGCTGGGAACCGTCGGCGGCCTCCCCGACACCGCCTTCTACGACGCCGCTGGCAGGCTCGTCTACCTCAAGCAGGGCCAGTATGCGCACGGCTCCGAACTCGAAGCTGACCTCAGGCGCTACGCCCTGGGGTCATGATGTGCCGATGACCGCGACGATCGTGCTGCTGCTGGCGCTGGCGCTGGCGCTGTTCATCGCCGAGGCGCACCTCCCCGCGGGGATCCTCGGGATCCTCGGGATCGGTGCCCTGGTCGCCGCCGGGCTGATCTACCGCGAAGAAGGCCACAGCGTTCCCGTCGCCGTCATCGTCGCCGTCGCGATCGTGCTGGGGGCGCTGGTCCTGCTGGCCGCTCGAAAAGCGCTCGCCGCCCAGCGCAACGAACCCGTCCGCACCGGCTACGAGGAGCTGAAGGGGCAGGTCGCCGAGGTTCGGACGACGCTCGACCCGGACGGCAGGGTGTTCATCCAGGGGGCGGTCTGGCGGGCCCGCCTCGCCGAGGGTGCGGGCCGAGCTTCGCTGGGGGATAGAGTCAGGGTGGAGTCCGTCGATGGGCTGACGCTGGTGGTGCGGCCGGCTAACGACACCGAGCAAGGAGCGAACTAGATGGCAGCGCTGATCGCATTGGTAGTCGTGCTGGCGATTCTCTTGGTGGTGCTGGCCTCCGCGGTGAGGATCCTGCGCGAGTACGAACGCGGCGTGATCTTCCGTCTCGGCCGCCTGATCGCCCAGAAGGGGCCGGGGCTGATCCTGCTGATCCCGTTCGTCGACCGCATGGTCAAGGTCGACCTGCGGACGGTGACGCTCAACATCCCGCCCCAGGAGGTGATCACCCGCGACAACGTGCCGGCGGGCGTCAACGCCGTCGCCTACTTCCGCGTGATCGATCCGCGCAAGGCGATCACCGAGGTCGAAAACTTCCTCGTCGCGACCTCGCAGATCTCGCAGACCGCGTTGCGCTCGGTGCTCGGCAAGGCCGAGTTCGACCAGCTGCTCTCCGAGCGCGAGCGGCTCAACGAGGAGCTGCAGACGATCATCGACGAGTCGACAGAGCCCTGGGGCGTGAAGGTCACCGCGGTCGAGATCAAGGACGTCGAGATCCCCGAACAGATGCAGCGGGCGATCGCCCGGCAGGCCGAGGCCGAGCGTGAGCGGCGAGCCAAGATCATCAACTCCGAGGGCGAGTTCCAGGCCGCGCAGAAGCTCACCGACGCCGCCGACATCATCAGCACCAACCCCGCCTCGCTGCAGCTGCGCTACCTGCAGACGCTGCTGGAAATCGGCAGCAGCCAGAGCACGACCGTGGTCTTCCCGCTGCCGATGGAGCTGCTCGATGCCTTCGTCGGCCGCGTTCCGGGCGGCACGCCACCGCCAGAGCGCAAAGGCCCGCGCCCTGCGCCTCCGCCACCGCCCGACGACCTTCCACCCTCCCTCTCCTGAGCGCACCGGAGATACGCATCGATCAGCTCAGCGGGCTGAGGACGATCCTCGCCCCGGGACGGGCGGAGCGCCCGGACGACTTCTCGACGCCGAGGAGCGAGCCACAGGGAGCGGAGGGCTGCCCCTTCTGCGAGGGGCACGAGGACCGCACGCCTCCTGAGCTCTACGCCCTCCGCCCCGGCAGCGGCCCGCCCGACAGCCCCAGCTGGCAGACCCGGGTCGTGCCGAACCTCTATCCGGCGCTCGCCGACCCCCCCTCGGGGGAAGCCGAGAGAGGGGTGAGTCCGGGGGCCGAGGCGGGGTCGTTCGCGAGCAGCGGCGACCCCCTGCTCGCCTCGCGACGCGCCGGCGAACCCGACCTGTTCAGCTCGCGGCCGGCCAGCGGGGCCCACGAGGTGCTGATCCACTCCCCCCGCCACGTGACGGCGATGGCCCGGCTCGAGCAGCCCGAGCTTGCCGCCGCCGTCGCGACCTGGCGCGAGCGGATGCGCGCCCACTCCGACGCGGCCTACGTCCAGCTGATCGTCAACGAGGGCGGCGGCGCCGGCGCCTCGCTCGAGCACAGCCACGCCCAGCTCTACGCGCTGCCCTTCGTCCCCGCCGCCGTCGCCCGCGAGCGCGAGCGCGCCGGCGCCTACGGAGAGCGCACCGCGGGCTCGGGACTGCTCGGCGACGTCCTGGTCGAGGAGGTGCGGCGGCGGGAGCGGCTCGTCGCGATCGACGACGACGCGGCGCTGATCTGCCCCTGGGCCTCCCGCTCCCCCTTCGAGCTGCGGGTGATCCCGCGCCGGGAGGCGGCTCGCTTCGAGCAGGACGAGGCGGGCACGGCGATGATCGGCACCGCGATGAGGGCCCTCGCCGCCCGCTTCGGCGGGCCGCCCGAGCTGAACCTCTGGGTGCGCACCGCGCCGCGCGGCGCCGAGCCCTTCCACTGGCACGTCGACATCGCGCCGCGGTTGACGATCAGGGCCGGCTTCGAGCTCGGCACCGGCGTCGACATCAACGTCTACCCGCCCGAGCGCGCCGCCGCCGACCTGCGCGACTGCCTCTAGCGGGCGCCCCACGGCCTGGCCGCCTCCCCGGGGCCGCCGCCCGCCGGAAGCGATCATCTAGGGTGGCGGCGTGACTCCGAACCCGCGGCCGATCCCGCGCTTCATCGCCGACAGCACCCAGGAGGGGATTCCGCACGGCCGCTTCGCCGAACGGCTGCGCGGGGAGCTGGCGAGGGCCTGCGAGGGGATCGAGGACCTGCCGGCGGGAGCGACCCTGCCCGACGAGGTCGACTGGTTCCCGGAGCGCGCCTGGGGCGGGCGGGTCTGGATCCCCGCCTCCGCCCACACCGGCAGCGACGAGGGGAAGCTCGAGCTCTTCGGCCACGTCTCCTACGTGCAGCCGCCGGGGGGCGAGCCCACCGACTTCGCCGCCAAGGCCGACTTCACCGACGTCCTCGCCGAGGACAACTCGGAGTGGAAGATCGACCTCAACGACGACGTGATCGGCCGCTGGCGCGGCGAGGCCGGGCGCGCCGGGGCGGTCACCCTCGTCTGGGGGCGCCCGATGGTCCGCGGCGCCGTCGCCGCCACCGCCGAGCTCGACGGCGAGACCGTCGACCAGGAGGAGATCTCCCAGGAACGCTTCACCCTGATCGCCCTCGACGCCCTCGAGGGCTACGGCGACGAGATCTTCCTGCACGTGAAGCTGTGGAGCAGACGGGCCATGGAGCTCGCCACCGAGAGCCTCTACGCAGCCTGAGAGAATCCCCTCTCCGGCCCCGATAGCTCAGCTGGACAGAGCGATCCCCTCCTAAGGGATAGGCCGCTGGTTCGAATCCAGCTCGGGGCATTGCTGCTCCACGGGCAATCGCGTCCAGCTCGTCGATGACGGCCGGCTCGGTCGAGCGGCGGGCGCTCGCGGCCGCCTGCGCGGTCGCGGCGGCTCACGACCTCCCCTGCGGGCGCGCCGTCGTGGTCCATTCGGGAAGCAACGTGATGGTCGCGCTGCGACCGTCGGCCGTGGTCGCGCGGGTGATGACGGGAACGGTCGTGCTGCACGACGACCCGGAGGGCTGGCTGGACCGCGAGGTATCGGTGCTGCGCTTCCTCGCACC
>JBLNAC010000145.1:0-4230 GCA_050259155.1 Syntrophothermus sp. | reverse complement strand
GCTCGAGCAGCAGCATGCGGCCCCCGTGGCCCGCCGCCTCCAGGGCCTCCGCCGTCGCCGCCGCGACCGCCTCCTCCTCATCGGACTCGGCGGCGGGGTGGAACCTGTCCCCGATCGAGGCGCCGCCGAAGCGGATTGCCCGCGGTCGGCTGGACTCGTCGAGCACGAGCGGCATCACGCCGGCGATCTCTCCGTCCGGGCGGCGGGCGACCGAGACCAGCGGGCTGCAGCAGCGCCTTCCCTGCGCCTCCCACCAGGCGCGGAACCACTCCGGCGTGATGAAGCCGTTCGAGCGGGCGACCGCGAGCTCACGCCAGCGGTCTTCGATCGGGCCGATCGCCCCCGGGTCCGTGATCAGCTCAACCGCGTAATCCGACATCGCGATCTGTATCGGCACTCAATCGAGCCCACCACAGTCACGATCTGGATTCTCCAAGATCCCAGCTCGGTGCACGTCACGGCCTTAGGGCCGCTGCAGGCCGCCAAACGCCCGGCTGAGGAGCCTCCGTCTCGAGGGGAAGAGGAACCAACGGGCGAGGTGGCGGGCCATTGGACGAGGTGAGACGGCCATCGCTCCAAACCATAAGCGGAACGCGAGTCGGAGTGCCATCGACACATTGTCCCTGCGGCTGACGGCGGCGGCCGAGTCGCGCAGGAGCCCGGGGACGGTGTCGTCGGGTACCGGGTGGTGCCGGGGATCCAGCCGGAGCGAGATGAGGCGCTGGCCGACGTCGGCGACCGAGAGGATCCTTTCCGGGTGGCGGAGCCCGAGCCGGCGCGCCAGCGCGAGCAGCTCGGCCGCGGTCTCCTGTCCGTAGCGGACCGTCGCCCGGACGCGGTCGAGGTCGATCTCGGCGCCCTGCTGCTCGTAGCTGTTGGCGCCGTGGACGCGATAGGCACAGGAGACCTCGTCGACCGCAGCGGCGGGCCCGAGCAGGGTGGAGAGGTGGATCAGGTACCAATCCGCGCCGACTCGCTCGCGACCCTCGGGGATCGGCAGGATCTGCCGCAGGGGCTCGAGCCGGAAGGCGTTGCCGCTGGTCGGCAGCCAGGGCAGGTCGAAGGGATAGGCGAGCCCGGCCCGGCGCAGGTCGCCGGCCGGGATCCGCAGCCTCGCCGGCGGCTTGGTCTCCCCGGTCGGGCGACCGTCCTCGTCGATCACCTCCATCCGCATCGAGACCTTCACCGCCGCCGGCTCCGCGGCGAGCGCGGCCGCCGCACGGGCGGCCGCCTGGGGGTGCAGGAGGTCGTCGGCGTCGAGAAAGATGACGACCTCGCCCGTGCACAGCGCCGCGCCGGCGTTCAGCGCCGATGCCTGGCCGCCGTTCTCCTTGAGGACGACCTCGACCCTGTCCTCGAAGCCGCGCAGTACCTCGCGCGAGTCGTCGGTCGAGCCGTCGTCGACGACGATCACCCGCGTCCGGGGGTGGGTCTGGGCGCAGGCGCTCTCGATCGCGGTGGCGAGGAAGCGGCCGTAGTCGTGGTTGTCGATGACGATGTCGACGCGCAGGGGCGCCGGAGCGGGGTCGCTCATCGCGGCTGCACCCAGCCGTACACGTGGCGGTATGGTCGGGCCGGGTCCGCGGCGAGGAAGAGGGTGGCGGACACCGGCACCGCCCGGTCGCGGGCGAGGCCCGGGGGAACCGGGATCGGCACGGCCACGGCTTCGCCCGGCTCGAGGCGGAGCGATCGTGGGCGCGGACGTCCGCTCTCGCCGACCCGCACCACGAGGCGGTAGGAGGTCGCCCTCTTCTCCTGGCTGCGGACCCCGACCTCGGCCCACCGCTCGCCGGCGTTCGCGGCGTCGGGACGCAGCCAGAGCTCGGTGAAGCCGACCGCATGGGTGGCCGGGAGGGGCACGAAGGCGAGCACCACCGCCGCCACCACCGCCGCCACCCCGACCGCCCCCAGCCCGATCTGGAGTGCTGCCGGCCGCGGCAGCGAGGGGCGCGGCCGCGCTTCCGCCCCGCCCGGGGCGCGCCGGCGAGCGGCGATCGCGCAGGCGACGAGGACGACCGTGAGCAGCAGCACCGCCCAGCTGCCGGCGGCGATGCCGCCGAGGTAGTTGAGCGGCAGCGCGCCTAGCGCCAGCGTCGCCAGGCTGAGGCCCACGGAGAGCGACAGGGTCTGCGGCCAGGGTGGCGGCGCGGCCATGGATGCGGCCAGGATCGCGTAGCCGGTGAGGAAGAAGGCGAGCGGGGCCAGCGCCAGGAGGCTGACGGCCTCGACCGGAACGAGGAGGGCGAGGGCGGCGCTGAGCGCAGCCGCGGCGGCGACCAGGCGCAGGTCGGGCCTCCCGCTCACCGCCGCCCCCGCAGGTCGTAGACGGAGATGCTGCCGTTCGAGTAGATCCGCGCGGCGCCGGGCAGGCGCGCGTACTTCTCGACGGCGCCGGGAGGGAGCAGGCGGCCGGCGCGGCCGGCGTCGTCGAGCGGGAAGTAGTAGCCGCGCAGGCCGTCGCTCGCGACCCGGCGCCGGTCGGCGACGACGTAGCGGACTTCGTTTTCGCGCAGGATTCGCAGCTGCCACGCCGCCAGGTCGGGATCTTCCAAGAGCTGCTTGACGCTCGGGATCGAGCCCGAGAGGACCCACTTGTCGCCGGGCACCAGCAGCAGGTTGGCGTCGGCGTTCGGGGCGACGAAGCGGCCTCCGGGGACCGACTGCCGCGCCCATTCGGCCGCTGCCAGGGGAGGGGCGGAGATCGTCCGTCCCGCCGCCTCCACCCGCAGCGGCCGCGCCAGCTGCATGTCCCAGGGCCAGCCGGAGATCGCGCCACCGACGAGGAGGACGCCGAAGCCCGCCGTCAGCAGCAGCGGTGCCGTGCGGGGAGTCGGCCAGCGCAGGCGGGCGACGGCGGCGGCGGCGACGAAGGCGAGGCCGATGAAGAGGAACTCGCCCGCCCGGTTGCCGGTCTCCCAGGCGGCCGGGGCGAGGCGCAGGGCGAGGGCGACGAAGACGCCCAGGGCTGCGACGATGAAGAGCAGCGCGAAGGGATCGCGGCGCTGGCGCCGCCAGACGCGGACGAGGCCGAACGGCACCGCGACGGCCAGCAGGAGGACCCCGAGGAGGGAGACGATCCTGGCGCCGAGCGGCGTCGGCCCGGTGTCGGCGGAGCCCTGGAAGAGGCCGCGGGGCGGCGACTCGCCGGCGATCGTGCGGCCGATCGCGTCGAACGCTTCGGAGAGCGGCTTGGAGAGGTAGGAGACGGTCTCGCCGGCGACGAAGGCGAGCCAGGCTGCGACCAGCAGCGCCGTCAGCACCGCGAACGGCCACGGGCTCGGCGGCCCCCAGCTTCGACGCAGGTACCAGAGGGCCGCTGTCAGCGCGACCAGCACCGCGAGCAGCACATACGAGGTGATGTGGTGGGTGACGACGATCGCGAGGATCGCGACGATCAGGGGCGGCGCCCACTGCCGCAGCTGCGGCGGCGAGGCCAGTTCGCGCTCGCGCAGCGCCAGCAGCGTCACCGCGAGCAGCGGCAGCGCCAGCGACTCATAGGAGAACTGGGCGCCCCAGAAGAGGAAGTTGAAGTTCGTGGCGTAGATGGCGACCGCCACGCCGGCGCTGCGAGCCGAGCCGCCGACGCGCTCGAAGAGGAGGAAGAGCCCGCCGACGAGGGCCAGGCGGGCGACGCCGACGAGGATCACGGCGGCGCTGTAGGCCGAGAGCCCGCAGATCGAGGTCAGCGCCGAGGCGGCCCCCTCGAGCCCGGGATAGAAAGGGGTCACCGGCAGGACCGAGTTTTCGCGGAAGAGCTCTCCGTGGCTCTGGATCTGCCGGAGGTTGAAGGCGTGGACGAGCTCGTCGGAGAAGGTGAAGGAGGGTGCGTCGCGCACCACCTTGACGAGATAGAGGGAGACGCCCAGCAGGCAGGCGAGGGCGAGGCGCTCGCCGGCGCTTGCGTCGGGGCCGAGCAGGCGCAGGAAGATCGGCAGCCCGATCAGGAGCAGGCCGGCGATGTAGAGGACCATCGCCGGGCCGACGGTCGCCCGGGCGAAGGCGTTGCCCGCGGAGCAGAGAAGGACGCCGGCTCCCCCGGCGCAGAGCAAGGGAGCGAACCGGTTGGCGCCCCGGCCGCTCGACGGCACCGGTCAGCCCTTGGTGGCCAGGGCGGCCCGGGCCGACTCCCGCTCGCCCCGGGGCGCGCCTGCGGTCGCGTCGTGGATCGAGCGCCGCCGCCGCGCCTCCCCCAGGATCGTCCCCAGCACCCGGAAGCCGTCGCGGAAGGTC